>JBOHMK010000276.1:0-5373 GCA_050730115.1 Acetobacteraceae bacterium | reverse complement strand
CCCACCAGCTCGCCGCCGAAGGAGTTTCGAAAATCGCCGTGGTGGCGGACGATCAGGCCCGTCTGCCGCCAGCCGCCGCTCTGCCGGCGGGCACCATGCGCACCGGCCGCGCCTCGCTCGATGCCGTGCAGCGCGAGTTGAGCGCAATCGCCGGCGTCAGCGTCATCATCTATGACCAGGTCTGCGCCACCGAAAAGCGCCGCCGGCGCAAGCGCGGTCTGATGCCAGCGGCCGACCGCAGCGTGCTGATCAATGCCGATGTCTGCGAAAACTGCGGCGATTGCACTGCACAGTCCCACTGCATCGCGATCGAACCGATCGAAACGCCGCTCGGGCGCAAGCGGCGTATCTCGCCCAATGCCTGCAATGCCGATTTTTCCTGCCTCAAGGGCTTCTGCCCGAGCTTCGTGACGATCGCGGGCGCGGAACCCAAGCCCGAGCGGGCACCGATCCTTTCGCGCGAGGCTGATCTTGCGGCCACGCTCGATGAACCGGCAACGGAAGCCGCGTTGCCCTGGCGCCTCCTCTGCGCCGGGATCGGCGGCGGCGGCATCGTCACCACCGGAGCGATCGTGGCGATGGCGGCGCATCTCGACGGGCTTGCCGTGCGCACGCTCTCCTTCACCGGGCTCGCGCAGAAGAACGGCCCGGTCGTCTCGCACCTGCAGATCGCGCGCCATGAGTCCGACCTCGACGTCGTGCGCATTCCGCTGAACGGCGCGGATCTGATGCTGGCAGCCGATCTCGCGGTGGCCTCGAGCGGTGGCATTCTGGATCGCTGCCGCAAGGACGCCGTGGTGATCGGCAATCTCGACCTTGCTGCAACCGTAGCCTTTCAGGCCGAGCGCGATCTGGCGATCGATGCCGGACGCCACCGGCTCGTGATCGAGGGCATGACGGATGGCTCTCGTTCCTCCTGGCTGAACGCCGGCGCGATCGCCGAACGACTCTTCGCGACCACCCAGGCGCTGAATACGCTGCTGCTCGGCCTCGCCTTCCAGCGCGGCCTCGTGCCGGTCGGGCGCTTGGCGCTCGAGCGGGCAATCGAGCTCAACGGCGCGGCAGTGGTAATGAATCGCCGCGCCTTCCTCTGGGGCCGGATCCTCGCCGCACGGCCAGAACTTGCCGCCGCGATTCTCACCGAAAGCACGACCTCGGAGCCGTCGCAGGACTTTGAGGCGTTCGTTTCGGTGCGCGCCGCGGCGCTCGAGGCATACCAGGATCAGGCCCTGGCCCGGCGCTACCGAACCCGCGTCGCGGACTTTGCGGCCCGCGAGAGTGCGATCATCGGTGCACCCGGTCCGCTCGCCCGAACGGTTGCCGGAAATCTCTACCGCGTGCTCGCATACAAGGATGAATACGAAGTGGCCCGCCTGCATGCGGCGGCGACATACGGCCCGCGACCGATGTTCCATCTCTCGCCGCCGCTGCCGCTCGGCCGCGATCCGGCAACAGGGCGGCGGCGCAAGTTGGCACTTCCAGGCTGGGCCGCACTGCCGTTGTTCCGCGCGCTCCGCCATGGCAAGCGCCTCAGGGGCAGCGCGCTCGACCCGTTCGGCTGGCAGCAGGAACGGCGGATGGAACGACGGATGATCCGCGATTATGAGGCCGATCTCTCGCTCATCCTGGGCGCCCTCTCGCCGCCAACGCTTGGGGCGGCCATTGCGCTGGCATCCTGGCCTGATGCGGTGCGCGGATACGGAGCGGTCAAGAGCGCAGCCTGCGCCGCGGCGATGCGTGAGCGCGAGCGACTGATCGCCGAATTCACCACGCCTTCGAGGCGCCGGGCGGCCTGAGCCGGACCGGAGAGTCGGGAAGGGGAGAGAGCAGATGCTTGAGATTGCACCCGCGGAAATAGATCTGGCAGTGGTCGAAACGATCCATCGCTTCGCCGCAGAAAGGCTCGCCCCACACGCGGCCGCACGCGAAAAGGCGCGCGCAATCGAGCCTGAGCTGATCCGCGAACTCGGTGCGCTCGGCCTCTTCGGAGCCACTACGGATCCCGAATGGGGTGGCGCGGGCCTCGACGCCGTCACCTACTCTCTCGCGCTCGAGGAAATCGCGGCCGGCGACGGCTCGGTCTCGACCATGATCTGCGTCCACAACGCCCCGACCTGCCTGATCCTCGAACGCTTCGGCACGGAGGCCCAAAAGAAGCGTTGGCTCCGCCCACTCGCCAGCGGCGAGATGATCGGCTCGTTCGCGCTGACCGAGCCCGGGACCGGCTCGGACGCCTCGGCAATCCGTACCCGCGCCAGATACAGCAATGGTCATTACGTCATCGACGGCAGCAAGCAGTTCATCTCCAACGCGCGCCATGCCGGCGCCGTGCTGCTGTTCGCGGTCACCGACCCGGACGCCGGCAAGCACGGCATCTCCTGCTTCGTGGTCAGCCCGGCAACGCCGGGGTTCACGGTTGCGAAGCTCGAGGAGAAGCTGGGGCAGAAGGCGTCCGATACCTGCCAGCTTGCCTTCGAATCGATGGCTGTTCCCGAAGATCAGAGGATCGGCGCCGAAGGCGAAGGATACCGCATCGCGCTCTCTACCCTGGAGGCCGGCCGCATCGGCATTGCCGCCCAGAGCATCGGCATGGCACGTGCCGCACTCGAGTACGCGATCGGCTACGCCAAGGAGCGGAAGAGCTTCGGCAAGCCGATCATCGAGCATCAGGCGGTCGGCTTTCGGCTGGTCGAAGCAAAGACGCGGCTCGAGGCCGCGCGCCAACTGATGCTCGCCGCGGCGCGGCTGAAGCGGGATGGCAAGCCGGCAACGGAAGCAGCCTGCATGGCCAAGCTGTTCGCCTCCGAGGCCGCCGAGAAGATCTGCTCTGACGCGCTGCAGACGCTCGGCGGCTACGGCTATCTTGCCGACTATCCGGTGGAACGCATTCTGCGCGACGTCCGCGTCTGCCAGATCTACGAGGGCACTTCTGACATCCAGAAGCTCATCCTCCAGCGCTTTCTCTGAAGACGCGCCACCAGCAAAGGCGAGGGGGCTCCGTCCCCTCCCGCACCCCCGCCAGGGGCCAGCCCTTGGAACCCATCCGTTCCGCCAACAAACGGAGAGCCTTGATGCTCGAGAGCGCCGCCGACCTGCTCGCCGAGTTGGTACGGATCCCCTCCGTCAACCCGGACCTCGTGCCCGGCAGCGCCGGTGAAGCCCGGATCGCCGAATATTGCGCAGAGTGGCTGGCGGCGCGCGGCTTCGAAGTGCATCGGCTCGAGGACCATCCGGGCCGGCCCAGCATCGTCGGCATCAGGCGCGGCACCGGCGGGGGCCGTTCGCTGATGCTGAACGGCCATTACGATACGGTTACGCTCGCAAGCTACGCGGGTGACCCGCTGGCCGCCGAACGCCGCGACGGCAGGCTGTTCGGTCGCGGCGCGTTCGACATGAAGTCCGGCGTCGCGGCGATGATGATCGCCGCCGCCCGCGCCGGGAAACTGGGACTCGCCGGCGACATCCTGGTCACCTGCGTCGCCGACGAGGAACATGCCTCGTTCGGAACCGAAGAGGTCACCCGAAACTTTCGCGCCGACGTCGCCATCGTCACCGAGCCGAGCCACCTCGAGCTCACGATCGCACACAAAGGCTTCGCCTGGTTCGAAATTCTCGTGCATGGCCGTGCCGCCCACGGGTCACGCCCGGACTTGGGCGTTGACGCCATTGCCAAGGCCGGACATTTCCTGGTTGCGCTCGGCGAGTGGGACCGCCGCCTGCGGAGCAACCCGACCCACCCCCGGCTCGGCGCAGGCTCGGTGCACGCCTCGCTGATCGAGGGCGGGCAGGAACTCTCGAGCTATCCGGCCGAGTGCCGGATCAAACTCGAGCGCCGCACGGTGCCGGGGGAAACCGCAGCGGGCCTCGAAGCCGAGATCAGTGCGATCCTGCGCGAGATCGCAGCCGCTGATCCGGAGTTTCGCGCCGAGATCCGCCCCGGCCTCGTGCGCTCGCCATTCGAGATCGCCGAGGATCAGCCGATCGTCGAGGTGCTTCGAACCGCGGCCACCCGAAAGCTCGGACGCACGCCAGGTTACCGCGCCGAGCCGTTCTGGACCGACTGTGCCATCCTCGCGGATGCCGGCATCCCCGCGGTGATGTTCGGCGCTGACGGTGACGGCGCCCATGCCAGCGAAGAGTGGGCGGACATAGCCAGCGTCGAGGCTCTGGCCGACATCCTGACCGATACTGCGGCACGCTTCTGCGGCTCAGTGGTTCACCGCTGATCGGGCCCAGATCAATATGGCTTCTGGGGGAACCGCGTAGCGGTCTGCCAATGCCATGAAATTGATCGAGAAAATAGGGTGAGAGCGTGATGATTGGAAATCATCACGCTCTCGGCACCTGGGTTCTCACGCCGAGCACCAGCGCCGCACCCGCCAGCACCAGGCCCATGCCGGTCGCTTCGCTCCACGTGATCGTCTCTCCGAACGCGAGCACACCACTGATGACGGCGATAATCGGAACAATGAAGGCGTAGCTCGCGGATCCGCTCGGCCCCCAGTCGCGCAGCAGCACGAAATAGAACGTGTAACCGACCAATGTCCCGAAGATGGTGATGTAGAGCCAGCCGAGCCAGGCAGGGAAGCCCCAGGCACCATCGGTGGCCGCGCGCGCCCCGGGCTCGAACGCCAGAGAGACCACCAGCATCGCGAGCCCCCCGGAGAGATAGGTGAGACCGGAGAGCAGCGCCGCCGGATGCCGTGCCAGCAAAGGGCGGGCCAGCACCGCGCCCGCGCACGAGGCAAAGGTGGCCGCGACCACCGCCACCATGCCGAGCGTCAGCAACCGGTCGGCCCGGCCGATCGCCTCGATTGCCGGGCGGAACAGAAGGACAAGGCCCACGACGCCGATCGCGATCGCGATCGCCTGCCGCCTCGAGAAGCGATCCTCGCCAAGCGCAATGCCGAGCAGCAACATGATGAGAGGAGTGAGCGCCGAGTTCAGCACCGCCGCCAGCCCGGACGGGATCACCCGGAGCCCCCAGTAGAGCGGCGCATAGGTGAGCGGAATGAGCAGCAACGCCGAAATCAAGAGCCGCGGCAGATCCGCCCGGGGCAGCATCCGGCCTCGCCGGGCCCGATGCGTCCAGTTCCACGCCAGCACCACGCAACCCGCCGCAACGAACCGCGTGCCGGCAAACAACATCGGCGGCACGGCGTCCACGCCGAGCTTGGTCGCCGCCCATGTCGTGCCCCAGATCAGACAGATCGCTGCGAATAACAAAGGGCGGTACGGAAAGCGCATGCGCCCGACATACTCCGCCGCCGGCACCATCGGGAAACGGCACGCGACATTCTACAATCGGTGAGCGGCCTGAAACAGAGGCGGCGGGACGCTTTCGCACCCCGCCGCCCGGGCTTTGCCGTGGCC
>JBOHMK010000275.1:0-5663 GCA_050730115.1 Acetobacteraceae bacterium | reverse complement strand
GATCAGACTTGCGTGATACACTGTCCGCGACGAAATTCCTTCCTCCCTCCCCCTTGTGGGGAGGGTGGCGCGGAGCGCCGGGTGGGGGCGAGTCACTCAAGAACCAAAGTGAGTACTAGGCAGCTTGGGCGGGGAGCTCGACCATGCGGGCGATTGCCCAGACGAACGCCGCCAGCTCGCGGGCGATCGTCACGGCGACGATATCTTCCGGCTTGCCGGTGTGCAGCAGCCGGCGATAGCGCCTGCACAGGCGCACCTCCGCCTTCCACGCAACGGCCTGATGGCTTCCGGCAGGACCGCGTTGCGGCGGGGAGGACTGCACGGATATGGCGGACTTCGCAGAGACCAAGCTGGAGTTCCTGCGCGGTATTCTCCGGCTCGAGCGCGGCGCGCCGAGCCACGACACCTTCAGCCGGCCGTTCCGGTTGCTCGACCCGGAGCAGTTCAGCGACTGCTTTCAGTGCTTCATGGCGCGCTTTGCCGAGGCCTGCCGGGGGTGGTGGCGATCGATGGCAAAGTGCTGCGGCGTTCGTTCGATAAAGCCAGCAGCAAGTCGGCCGGCATCCCACTCACGCTCCGCCGTCAGGACGGCTACGACCATTCCTATTTCTTCATCGCAACCTTCATCGCCGATCATCTCCACTATCACGCCTCGGCGCTCGGTGCGGTGCCGCACGGTTCGTGAGCCGGCCCGAGCCCGTTAACCAGCGTCGGCGAAAGCACCCTGCTTTTCCCCGCGGCGCTCGCATGGCGCCTGGCCATGACCTCGGCCTGGGCGTTGTGCCGATGAAGGGAGATCTGCTGCTCACAGAGAACATCGATGATCAGGATTGCGGCCCGGCCGAGCAGCAGGATGAACCCCGTGGTCAGCACAAGCAGCATGGCGAGCACCAACGGCAACTTCCGTTTCCATGGTGTTGCTCCCGCTTGCGGACCCGGGCGGATGCGACGGCGCATGCGCTCCGGGTTGTGCAGCCTTGAAGAAGAGCGCTCTCAACCGAGGTCAGACAATCCCGAGGCGGGCGGCGCCGCGGCCGGTGTGAAGCTGCGCTCTCCAGCGGGAGAGTAGAAACATGAGGATCGCAATATTCACGAGATTGAAAAGCGCCCCGTTCGCGAAGGCGGGCGCATAGCTTCCGAAATGGTCGAACAGCACGCCCGCCAACCAGGTTCCGAACGCCATGCCGAGCATCGAGGTGAAGAGCATGAGCGGAATCCGCGTAGCGGCGTCAGCCGAGGGGAAAAGTTCGCGGACGACCAGCACGTAGGAGGGTATGATGCCGGAAAAGCCAAGCCCGTACGCCCCCGCCAGTACGAAGAGAGCGGTCTCGTCGCGAACGACGGCGAATAGGCCGATCGTCACCATCTGACACAATTCGCCGAGGACGAGGGTCGGAAATGCGCCGATTCGCTCGGCAAGGAGGCCCCAGAGCTGGCGGCCGGCGAACGCAGTCGCGAGCATCAGCGAAAGCATCGCCGCCCCCTTGGCTGGCGCGATCCCGATGCTGCCGGCGAAGGCGACCAGATGAGCCTGCGGGATCGCCATGGGCACGCAACAAAGAAATGAGGCGAGGCACAGCATGGCTTGAACGCGCCCGGCGGTGAGGCCCGGCAGGCCGTAAGTGGGGACTGAAGGGACCGGGAGAGCGGAGTGACTGTCCGCAGTCACTTCGCCCTGCACGAGCGGGGTCGGAACGGGGTGCAGCAGCAGGAGTGCCAAGGGCAGCACGGCTGCGAGGACGAGGGCCGCGTAGGCGAGCATCGTCGCCTGCCAGCCGATGGCGTTACTGATGTGCTCGAACGGCGCCGGCCAGAACACGCCGGCGATATACTGCCCGGAGGAGATGAGCGCGATCGCGGTACCGCGATGGCGGTCGAACCAGCGGCTGACATAGACCACGAGAGGCGGATAGAGCGCCCCGTTGCCGAGGAAACCCATCAACAGCCCGGGCCCGATCAGCAACGCCCAGAGGCTGCCGGTCGCCGAGACGGCGAGGCCGCCTGCCATCATCACCGCACCGATGGCCGCTGTTGTCCGGATACCGATACGATCGGCGAGACGGCCCATGACGATGCCGCCGGACCCGGTGCCGAGCCAGGCGAGTGCGCTTGCCAGCGCGACCACCGAGCGGTCAGTGCCAAGGGAAGCTTGGATCCGGGTCAGATCAACAACGACGATCAGCGGGCCGCCATAGGTGAGTGCCAGGATTGCGAGCGTAGCGGCGGCAGCGATCCAGGAGGCGCGGCCCTCGATGCTGGCGGTGGCCGCAACCGGGCGCGGTCCACCGAGGTCTTCCGGCATCTCATCCCTTCCACGAAGAATCGCCCGGTGGCCTTCCAACCGGGCCTCTCAGCCGGTGTCTCCGACCGCATAGCAAGGATCCTCCGCCGGGTGTAGCGCCGGCGCGATCAGGCCTTTCCGCACACTTCCTTCAGAGAGAGATCGACCATGATCTCTCCGGCCAGACGCTCCAGCCCCTCCCGAAGATCCTCGAGCGCAACGTTTTCCGGCACCGCGAGCCGCGCCGTGAGGCGGAACATCTCTCCGCCAGTGAATGGCGCGCTTTCGATGCCGCTCGAGAATTCTTCGATGCTGATGCCAAAACTCAGCAGCGCCGAGGTCGCATCACGGACGATCCCGGGGCGGTCGTGGCCCACGAGATCCAGTTGCCATATCGTTACCCTCTGCCCCGCTCCGGCCGGGGCGGCCGGTTCGATGCCAATGCGAAGGCCACTCTCCCCGAGCGCCCCGAGAGCAGCGGTGAGTCCGGGAATGTTTGCTTCCGGAAGGGCGACGCGCACGATGCCGGCAAATTGACCTGCGAGATGCGCGAGCCGGCTTTCCAGCCAGTTGCCGCCTGCTTCCGCAACCGCCCCGGCGAGCGCATTGACGAGCCCCGGCCGGTCGCGGCCGATCAGCGTCAGCACGAGAGACCTGGTCATCCCCTGCCCTCATTGTCCGCCACGTTGGCGATGCCTGTTGCCCCTCGACCCGTGTGAGCTGACCGCGCAGCCTCGCGCGGATCTCGGAGTTTATTTGAGCCCGCAATTCACGCCTCCGTTGATTCCACATTCGGCGATCGCGGGCACGCGGCGCTCAGCCACGCTTGAAGTGTGGGGCGACGAACGGCAGCGCCACCACGGCGACCGCCAGCCGCTTACCCCGCTGCTCGGCGAACAGCCCTGTGCCCGGCGATGCGAGCGCGGTCGGGACATAGCCCATGGCGACCGGTCTGTTGATGCTCGGCCCGAAGCCGCCGGAGGTGACGCGGCCGATCGCCTGCTTCGCCCTCTCGTCCGCATAAAGCGGGATGCCGCCCCGGACCGGCGCCCGGCCCTCAGGTTTCAGGCCGACCCTTCTCCGGGACGCGCCAGCGGCGAGTTGCTGAAGAATGACCACGGCACCCGGAAAACCCCCGGCGCGTGCGCCACCGCGGCGACGGCTTTTCTGGATCGACCACTCGAGCGCGGCGTCGACCGGGGTCGTTTCGGCGTCGAGATCCGATCCATAAAGGCAAAGGCCCGCTTCGAGACGCAGACTGTCGCGCGCACCGAGCCCGCTCCATCTGACCCGCTCGTCTCGCAGCAGCCGCCGTGCCAGATCCTCGGCGCCATCCGCCCCGACACTGATCTCGAATCCATCCTCGCCGGTATAGCCGGAGCGGGAAATGATGCACGCTGCGCCATCGACGCTGATCTCAAGCACCCGCATGAAGCGCATCGTTGCCGTCTCGGGCACGAGGTTCGCGAGAACCGGTTCCGCTGCCGGCCCTTGCAGGGCTAGGAGGGCACGCTCGGCAAGCGGCCGGACGTCGCAAGTGCTCTCCAGATGGGCGCGGATGTGCGCCTCATCGGCTGCCTTGCAGGCGGCGTTCAGGACCAGCAGCAGGCGATCCCCGAGGTTCGTCACCATGAGGTCGTCGCGTATCCCGCCTTGGTCGTTGGTCAGCACCGTGTAGCGTTGCCGCCCCGCGCCGAGGCCGGCGATGTCCGCGGGAACCAGCGTCTCCAGGGCCGCCGCCACATCCTCGTTGCGGCCCGAACGGGCCGAGAGCGTCAGTTGACCCATATGAGAAACATCGAACAGCCCGGCCACCGAGCGGGTGTGGAGGTGCTCGCTCAGGATCCCGGCCGGGTACTGCAGCGGCATCTCGTAACCGGCGAACGGCACCATGCGTGCCCCGGCTTCAAGATGCAGCGCATAAAGCGGCGTCCGCTTGAGCTCGGATGCGGAGGCTGGCGCCGCGGCGGTGCTCATCGGCTCATTCCGCTGCCTTCGGCTGCGCCGTGGTAGCAGCGATATCGGCTCCGGAATAAAGCGGGAATGCGTCGTAAAGCGTGCTGACCGCACTCCTTGCCGCCCTCTCCGCGCGGGAATTGTCGGCAGGATTGGCCGCGAGGCCATCAAGGACGTCGGCGATCAGATTGGCGATCCGGGTGAACTCCGCTTCCTTGAAGCCGCGCGTCGTGCCGGCGGCACTGCCGAGGCGAATGCCGGAGGTGATTGCCGGCTTCTCGGGATCGAAGGGAATCCCGTTCTTGTTGCAGGTCAGGTTGGCGCGCTCGAGGCTCACCTCCGCGGCTTTGCCGGTCAGTCGTTTCGATCTGAGATCAACCAGGATCAGGTGTGTATCCGTGCCGCCGGTCACGAGGTCGAACCCGCGCCCGATCAGCGCCGCCCCCATGGCCCTGGCGTTCGCCACGACCTGCCGGGCGTACTCCTTGAAATCGGGCCGTAGCGCTTCCCCGAAGGCGACCGCCTTGGCGGCGATCACATGCATCAGCGGGCCGCCTTGCATGCCTGGGAACACCGCCGAATTGATCTTCTTCGCCAGCGCCTCATCGTTGGTCAGGATCAGTCCACCGCGCGGCCCGCGCAGCGTCTTGTGGGTGGTCGAAGTAACGACATGCGCATCGGGAAACGGGTTCGGGTGCGCACCGCCCGCCACCAGCCCGGCGAAATGCGCCATGTCCACCATGAGAAACGCGCCCACCTCATCGGCGATCCCGCGGAAGCGCCGGAAATCGATCACCCGCGGGACTGCAGAGCCGCCGGCGATGATCAGCTTCGGCTTGGACTCCGCCGCCTTGGCCCGGACCTCGTCATAATCGATGCGGCCATCGGCACGCCTGACGCCGTATTGGATTGCCTTGAACCATTTGCCCGACATGGTCGGTCTGGCGCCGTGCGTCAGGTGTCCGCCGGCATCGAGCGCCATGCCGAGGATGGTATCGCCCGGTTGCAACAGTGCCATCATGACGCAACCGTTCGCCTGCGCCCCTGAATGCGGTTGCACATTGGCAAACTGGCACCCGAACAGCTCTTTCACCCGAGTGATCGCGGTCGCCTCAACGACATCCACGTACTCACAGCCGCCGTAGTAGCGGTGTCCGGGATAACCTTCGGCGTACTTGTTCGTGAGCACGCTGCCGACGGCCTGCATGACGGCCGGGCTGGTGTAGTTCTCGCTGGCGATCATCTCCAGGCCGTCGATCTGGCGATGGAACTCGCCGGCCACGGCCGCCCAAACTTCGGGGTCTTCTTGTTCGAGCCAATTCATTCCGTCAAGAAACCTTCTAGGCAGCAAACGTTTCCCAGGCAAAAACGCCTGGTTACTTGAACAAACTCGCACTTCGAGCGAGTACGGAACACGACTCGCTCA
>JBOHMK010000274.1:0-6657 GCA_050730115.1 Acetobacteraceae bacterium | reverse complement strand
GGATCCTGCTGTTGCCTCAGGAACCGGTCGATGCCGGCCCGGAGCAGCACGCGCGCCGTGTGCAGCCGCGCGTAACGTTCGGCAGCGTCGCGTGCATCTGCCAACGCATTCTCGGCGTCCTGCGCCTTGGCCGCGGCGTCGCGGCCCTGCTCCATGGCCGCCAGAGCGTCGGCCTTTGTTTTGCACTCGGCGCTCAGCTCTTCGCGACGGTCGCCGAGGCTCGATAATTCGGTTTCGATTTCGGCAAGACGTGCCGCTGCGGCGTCGGGGTCGCTTGCCATGGCTTCGGCGCGCAGTGCTTCTTCGGCCATGCCGTCGCCCTGCTTCAGGAGACCTGCTTCGAGTTCGGCGATTCTTCGAGCGAGCGTATCGCGGGCACGGGCGCGGCCGATGGCCTGTTCCAGGACCGCATCGTCCGGGACACCGGCGAGTGCGCGCAGGGATTCGAGTTCTCTCTCGGCATCGTTGCGGCTCTGGATGGCTTCCCGCTCGGCCTCGGCGTAGTCTGCCATGCGCTTCGTGAGTTGGGCTTCCTGATCGGCGGCACTCCGCGCAGCGGCGAGGCGGCGCGCGAAACGCGAGGCGATGACGACTGCCGGCTCATCGGCAGGTGGCTCGGCGAGGCTCGCTTCGACGGCACGGATCCTCGCTTCGAAGCCAACGATGGTTGCCTGCATGTCCGTGATCCGCTGCGCATCGGTGCGCCAGGCCGGGGCAGCTTCGGCGATGCGCGCCCAGGCAGTAAGTGCGGACTCTGCAAGCTCGATCGTGGCGTCTTCAGGAAGCCCGAGCGCGGTGACGGCGGAGCCCCAGTTCCGTTGCCACTCGGCGAGGCCGGCGGCTGCAGTTTGCATCGCCTGTTCGAGCGCCGGCAGCCTTTCCTCGGCGTCGGCCAGCGCTTTGCTCAGTGATTCGTGCTTTTTCTCGGTTGCCTCGAGAGAAGCGCAGGCGGCCTCGGCGCGGAGCAAGAGGGCGGCCAAGGTTTCCGGTGCCGCGGATTGCGGCAGCAGCGGCGCGAGCCTGGCACGAGCCGCATCACGGCGGGTGGACAATTCATGTTGCTGGCTGCGGAGCTCCGCTTCCGTGGCGGCAAGCGCGAGAGTCTGTTCCCGGGCGTGCCGCCATTCGCTCATCGCCGCCGGCGTGCCCGGGATGAGGCCCGCTTGTGCCCAGAGTGCCTGCCACTTGGCCTCTGCCGCCGCGGACGCGCGCTCGCATCCGGCGAGCCGATGGGCGACCTCTTCGCGGCGTCCGGCGAGGAGTGTCCGCCGCGCGCTGGCGGCGAGGAAGTCGGCGACGCGCTGAGCATCCTCGGCCCTGCGATCCGCCAGGCGATCGGCCTCATCGCGGAATTGCTCGAAGAGTTCGGGGAGCGGGCCCGGCGGCAGAGCCGCGCGCTCCTCGGCGGAGGCGGGTGTGCCGCCTTCGTGGGCGCGGCGTATGAGCCGCCAGACGCGATCGCGCCGTTCGCGTGCGGCTGCGACGGCATCGGGCGTCGGCACCGCTTCGCCGCGGGCGAGGCGGGACATCTCGTGTTCGAGCGCAACGATTTCCTGAGCGAGGCTGCGGGAATCGCCGCGCGCAAGATCGAGCGCCTTGGCGGCGGCGTCGAGCAGAGCCGTCGCTTGATCCTGATCGGCGGCAAGCGGCAGCGGGCAACCGGCGAGGGCTGGAAGGTCGCCCGACCATAGCGGGAGGGCAGCGAGCGCGGTTGCGGTGGCGCGGGCGGCATCGGCGAGTGCGCGCTCGAGGCGGGCGAGATTGCTGTCGAGCGGACCTTCGCTGCGGACGGAATCGATGCTGCGGCGCAGGAGATCCGAAGCTGCCGCCGGCGGCATCGCCTCCAGTGCCAGCCGGGCCTTGTTGCAGTCGAGGCGCGCGTCCGTCGCCGCGCGGTCCGCCGCGTTGCGCTCGGCGGCGAGGGCTGCGTGCCGGCTGATGAGGTGCTGCGCGGCGCGGCGTGCAGCGGGGGCGGGCACCGTGTCGCGTGCAGCCTCGGGTGTCAGAGCAAGGCCGAGATCCGCAACTGCCTCGGCCACGCTCTGGCGGCGGCGGGCGACGGCCGCCTCGACCTCGATCAGATCGGTATTTGCTTGCTGGACCACGGAGCGCTCGGCGGCGAGGGCGTCGATCGCGTCCTGCACGGCGAGTGCCGCGGGATCCTGCAGCAATGCAACACGGTCCTGGGCGAGGTGCTCTTTTTCGGCGCTTTCGCGTACGGCGTCCCTGGAGCTTTCCCGCGCCTTCGCCACGAGTTCGCGGAACCTCGCTTCGGCATCATCGGGCAGGTGCGGCGCGGTGGCGAACTCGCCGAGCTTCTCCCGTGCGTCGGAGAGTTCGGCGAGCAGGGGTGCTATGCGGCGGAGGCGCTGCAGCCGGGCCATCTCCTTGGAGAGGGTCCGGGTCCTCGCCTGGAGTTCGGCAAGCCCGGCGAGAGCGGCGCGGTGCGCCGCCTCTGCGGCCTGCCAATCACGCGGCAGGACGGCAAGCGAGTCGGCCTCGCCCTTGGCCCGATGCCAGGCGGTGATCGCTTGCGAAAGAACACGCTGGCCCCGGCCGTCACCGACGAGGGCTTTCGCCGCGCCGTCGAGCTGCCCGAGAGCGGCGCGGAGATTGAGGATGCCAAGGCCCGCGAACATGCTTTCGCCGAGCGCGCCGCCGACGCGCAGCAGCTCTTCCCCGCCTTCGCGCATCCGGAGTGCGCTGAGGCCGAAGCGTTGTTCGAACAGCTCACGGCCGGCGCTACCGAGAAATTGGTGCAGTGCATCGTCCGGCACCGGGCTCCCGTCGGCGTCGCGGAGCGTGTTGCCGCGGCCTTTGCGGCGGAGGAATCGCGCCTCCCGGCCGTCACCCGAGGCCAATGTAAAGCCGAGCAAAAGCTGTGGCGACCCGTGCATGAAATCGAAGTCGGTTCGGTGGTCGAACCCGAACAGCGCATCGGCGATGGCGGCGAGCGCGGTCGATTTGCCGGCCTCGTTGGCGCCGTGCACGACGTGCAGACGAACCGCATCGGGAAAGTCGAGTGCGAGATCGGAGAGATGGCCGTAGCGAAGCAGTTCGAGGCGGCGGAGCTTCATGTCTCGCCGCCGGGAATGAGGGCATTGGCGGTGATCTGCCACGCTTCGCGGGCGAGGTCGCGAAGTGCAGCGGCGTCCTTGGGCAGCGTCAACGCCGTGCGGGCGGATGCCGGCAGCTTCTGGCCGAGTGCGGCGAAGTCTTGCAGCAGGGTGCTGACGGTCGCCTCGTCATCGAGGCCGGCGAGGAAGGCCGCATAGAGAGGAGCGAGCATGTCGGCTGTCGCCGCCGGGACCGGACGGGTATGGACGTCGACCGATTCCACCCAGAGTTCACCGCCGGCTGCGATCGCAGCGTTGCTGCAAATGGCCGCGAGTTGCTCGCGATCGGCAAGGAAGGCATCGGCGATGCCGGCAGCACCGCCGAGAGTGAGCCGGGCGAGGAGCGGCCGCCCGTCCGCGGTTTCGAGCGCGGTGCGGACGGCATTCGTGATGCGTCCGGTGAGGATAACGGGGTCGGCGTCGGTCGCGTCCACGTCCAGCGTGACCCAACGCGCGACGTCGACGGCGCGATGCTCGAGGGCGACCACCGTCCGGTCTTCGACGGTCACGAGCGTGCAGCCCTTGGCGCCGCACTCTCTGATGTGCCGGCCCTGGAGATTGCCGGGGAACAGGATCCAAGGGCGCTCGGCGAGGACGCGCCGGGCGTGGATATGGCCGAGCGCCCAGTAATCGTAGCCCTTGAGTGTGAGTTCGGCGACGCGGCATGGGGCGTAGGTTTCATGTTCGCCCGGATCTTCGGCCGAAGTGTGCAGAACGCCGATGTTAAACATGCCATCGACGGGGAGGTGGTAGCCGGCTGACAGATCCTCCGGCACGGCGCGGTTCGGGAACGAGTGGCCGTGCAGCGCGACGCCCAAATCTTCGAGCAGAAATGTCTCGCAGGTCCGGGACGAGAACTCGCGGACGTTGGCGGGTGGAGAGAGGTTTCTGGTGATCACCGAGCGGGCGTCATGATTGCCGCGCAACAGAAAGCAGGGGCGATCCAGGCGGCGCATCTCCGCGGCGAAGAAGAGGCCGGTCGAAAAATCCTTCCAGTCGCCGTCGTAAAGATCTCCGGCGATGATCACGAAGGCCACGTCTTCCTGGCGGGCAAGGTCGATCATGGCGGTGAAGGCGCGGCGCGTGCAGTCACGGATCAATGCGTCCGGGAGGTCGTTGCGGGCGCCGAGGCCCGAGAGAGGGCTGTCGAGATGGATGTCGGCGGCGTGCAGGAATTTCATGTTGGTGCTGCGGATTCGGGGGGCGGATCGTAGCACGGTTCATGGTTGCCGGTTATCGTTGCCGGTTATCTTTGCCTCTGGGGCGCGTGCTTCCGTGGCATCGGGCGGAACGTGTCAAGAGCGAGGCGCCTCGGGCCGCCAGATTGGAGATCTTCACCGCAAATTTACGATCGAGGCCTAGGTTCGATGGCTGGCGTGAACCTATGCCTTACGCGAATCCTGTCCTGTGGTACTTGGGGAAGGAGGCGGACGATGATCTCGAGTGAGTATCTGCTTGCGGTGCCGGCGCTGGCGGTGATCTGGCCGTGCCTTGCGGTGGCGGTGATGTTCGGCTGCGCCTGGGGGCTGGCGGCCCAAGGTCTTCCGACAGCGGCGCGGCTACCGATCACGTCATAGCAAATTCCGGCGGCCGGTCGCCCGGCTTGCTGAAAACGGTGGCGCGGCTTTCGCGAGGAAAATAGGCGGGGCTCTGCCCCGCACGCGGCCATTGGCGAGCCTTTGGAATCCCTTCTTAAGGTTACGGTGAGATCGACACCTCCGCGCCGGCGTTGCCGCGTGCTGCTGCCGTAGTCACGGCGGCGTTGGCGGGCGAAGGACCGGCGAAGGCATGCTCGTCGGCGTTCGCGTGGGTCGAGACGCTACCGACATTGGTGTTGCCGGTGGCGCTGGCCCCGCCGATGCCGATGGCGTTGACTGGTGCACCGTCGATGCCGGGCAACCGGCCTGTCGCGCCGGAATCCACCGCGAGCGATGCGACCGGGGTTCCGGAGTCGCTAAGGGTTCCGGTCGCGTGGCCGCCGGCGTTGAACCCGGCCGTGGCGTTGCCGATGGCCGAAAGGCCACTGCGGGAGGCCGAGGTTCCGCTCAGCGTGGTCGTCCCGTCAATCGTGCCGAGCGTGGCCGCTGACCGGTTCGATGCGAATGAACCTGCGTGGCCGGTGCCGATGACCGATCCGCGAACGCTCGAGTTCGAAGCGGCACCGATCGGACCGACACCGATCGGCGACATGGCTGCGGCTTCAGCCAGACTGGCGCCGCGTGCTCCGTAGGAGGCTGCGGCCTGGCCGGTCGCGTTCGCCCGCCCGAAGCTGAGCGACCCGGTTTGCACGCCGCCTGCCGTCAGGCCCGCCGTCGAACGAGACCCTGAGAGCGCGTTCGCGCTGCCGTTGCCGCTGCCGGTGAGCGCTCCGGAAACGGCGCTGTGGGCCGCCGTGGAAAGTCCCGATCCGTTCGCGGCGGTGGCAGTGCCATCGGCATTGAACGAGCCGGAGGCGACGTCATTGCCGGTGGTGCTGCCGGTGACGCCGCCGTGGCTGACGGAGACGGTATGCACGCCGTTCGGGGTGTCCACTGCCACCGATATGTCGACCGCGTGCGCGCCGACTCTGCCGGTTCCGGTGCCGCCGACCAAGCCTGCGACATTGGTGCCCGCGGTTGCGGACAGAGCGCCATTGGTGGCGGTCGCGGTGCCGCCCGCACCGAAGGACGACGTGCCGCCGGTACTGGTTGCGTGGCCGTTGGAGATTGAACCGGCAATCGCGACGTTGGGGCCGGCGGAGATGGCAAAGGAATGATCGGTCGTCTGGGCGCGGCCGGTGCCACTCACCGAGGCGTTACTGGTGCTGTTGGTGTTCGCCGCCATGACACCGGCGCCGGTGGGTGCAGTGGCTGCCGCTGCGCTCGCGGCAGCGCTGCCGGAGGCCGAGGCATTGCCGGTTGAAACCGCATGAGCGCCCGAGAAGGAATTCGCGACCGCCGGCCCGGTTTGCGAGGCTGCCGCCTGGGCCCCCGCATTGGCCGCGGTCGCGGCCCTGCCGCCGTTGACGCTTGCTGCCGTGGCTGCAGTGCCCGCGACCGCTGCTACCGACTGGCCGTTGCCGACCGCAACTCCAGAGGAAAGACCGGAGGCCATGCCGAGGGCGCTGCCCGCGCCAGTGCTGGTCGCATTGGCGGAGCTATGGGAGCCCACACCAACGGTGCCCGCACCGACCGAAGCGGTGTTGTTCGACGTGGCGCCGCTCTGGGTCGTGCCGAAGCCACTGACGCTTGCGCGGCCGCCGGCGATGCTGGTCGCGGAGGCGGTAGCGGGATCGCTGCCGGCGATGCCTGCCGTGTTGCCGGCGATGCCCGCGGTGCTGGGGGAAGCGCCCGACGTTGCACCATGGCTGCCGCCCATGCTCGCACTGCTGCCGCTGGTTGCGGCGCCGTGGCCTCCTCCGCTGCTCGCACTGCTGCCGCCTGTTCCGCCGCCGTGGCCTCCTCCGCTGCTCGCACTGCTGCCGCCTGTTCCGCCGCCGTGGCCGCCGCCACCACCGGGACCGCCGCCGCCGCCGCCACCGTTACCGCCGCCGCCACCGTTA
>JBOHMK010000273.1:0-2617 GCA_050730115.1 Acetobacteraceae bacterium | reverse complement strand
GTTCGGACGGATCGAGGGGCTGTTCCGCGACATGGGCTGGAACGTCGTGACGCTGAAATACGGCAGCAGGCTCGAAGCGGCGTGCGCGCGGCCGGGCGGCGACAGCCTGCGCCGGTGGATCGACGATTGCCCGAACAGCCTCTATTCGGCGCTCACATTCCAGGGTGGCGCCGCCTGGCGGAATGCGCTGCTTACCGATCTCGGGCGGGAAAAACCGATCCGTTCCATCATCGATCCGCTGAGCGATGCGGAGCTTGCCGGGCTGATGACCAATTTGGGCGGGCACGATCTCGAGTCGATCATCGAGACGCTCGAGAGAGCGGCCGCGGGAGGCGACCAACCGACCTGCTTCATCGCCTATACCATCAAGGGGATGGGCCTCCCCTTCGCCGGCCACAAGGACAATCATTCCGGGCTGATGACTCGGCAACAGATGGAGAGCTTTCGCGCATTGATGCGGATCCGGCCGGGTCATGAGTGGGATCCGTTCGAAGGGCTCGCCGCGCCGGAGGTGGAACTCGGCCGCTTCATCGCCTCGGTTCCGTTTGCCCGCCTGCTCGCCCCCGAGGGTCGGTGTCTCACGGCTGCACCGATCACAATCCCGGCGACGCTGCCGCGACCGCGTGCGGGTGACGAGAAGGCTTCAACCCAATCGGGCTTCGGCGAGATCCTGGCTGAGATCGGCCGGGCGGAGGGCGCGCTTTCGGAGCTGGCGGAGCGCATCCTCACCACCAGCCCCGATGTCACTGTCTCGACCAATCTCGGGCCCTGGGTCAATCGCCGCGGCATCTTCGATCGGCACACGCGTAACGACGTGTTCCGCGATGCCCGGCTTGCCTCTGCGCAACGCTGGGGCATGAGTCCGCGCGGCCAGCATTTCGAGCTTGGGATCGCCGAGCACAATTTGTTTCTGCTGCTTGGCGCTGCCGGCCTTGCCGATGCGATGCTGGGTTCGCGCCTGTTGCCGATCGGGACGGTCTACGACCCGTTCGTCAATCGCGGGCTCGATGCGCTGATTTATGCCTGCTATCAGAACGCGCGATTCCTGCTGGTTTCGACGCCGAGCGGAATCTCGCTGGCGCCGGAGGGCGGGCAACACCAATCGCTGAACACGCCCCTGATCGGCATGGCGGCCGACCGGCTCGCCGCCTTCGAGCCCGCGCATGTCGACGAACTGGGGATCCTGTTCCGCCATGCACTCTCGTTCATGCAGGAGCCGGAGGGGTCTGCGGTCTGGCTCAGGCTTTCCACCCGCCAGATACCCCAACCGCAGCGCAGCCTCGATGCTGGAGCGGTGATCGCCGGCGCGCACTGGGTGGTGGCGCCGGCAGCCGGGGCGCGGATCGCGCTTGCCTATCAGGGGCCGCTCGCGCCGGAGGCAGCGGCGGCCCTCGAGGCGTTGCACGAGGAGGAGCCCGGTGCGGGCCTGCTCGCCATCACCAGCCCCGACCGCTTGCATGCCGGGTGGCTGGCGGCGCGAAGGGTGCGCCGCGCCGGCGACCGGACGGCGCGCTCGCATATCGAAGACATTCTCGCGCCGCTCTCAGCGGATGCCCGTATCGTCAGTGTGCTCGACGGCCACCCGGCGGCCCATTCCTGGCTCGGCGCGGTTCGCGGCCAGCGGATCTTTCCGCTTGGCGTCGATCGCTTCGGGCAGAGCGGCGACATTCCCGATCTTTATCGCGAGTATGGCATCGATTCAGAAACGATCCTCGATGCGTGTGCGGAGGCGCTCATCGCCTGAAGGTTTGCGCCAGCAAGATACGCGGGGCTCTGCCTCCCACTCCCGCCAAAGGCCAGCCTTTGGAATCCCTCATGAAAGTCCTCTCCGCCCGTTTGGGGATATAGCGACATCCGTTGGAGCTGACACTCTGGGGAGCTGACACTCTGGGGAGCTGACACTCTGGCAGCATTACGAATAAGCAACTGAATGGGTACCGGGCTACAGCGCTGATATCCAGCCAACGGCCAAGCCTGGGGTCGGATGGGCCGGAGTCCAAACCGTTGTCGAGCCTTCGGGGGCAAGCCGTCTGCACCGAACCGGTCGATAAAGCCTGGGGGCGCCTGTGATTCTCCACTGCGAAATCCACTGCCTTGTGTAACGGGAATTATGCTAGGTGGGGGTTATGCGTGCGCACCCGGCACGCCGGAAGGATCGCGCGCTGAGTGACGGATGGCGTGGATAATGATCTCGGTTTCTGTAGCCTGATAGAAGATCATGTAGGGGTAAGGCAACGCTGTCATGCGCCGGATGGTCGGATCGTCCGTGCGTGTGCCGATGCCGGGATATGATAACAATAGATCGATGATTGCCTGAATGCGGGCCTGAACACGCCGCGCGCCTGGCGGCGAATGGGCCGCGATGTAGTCGAGGACGGCTTCAAGATCGGCGAGTGCCGGAAGGCTGTAGCGAAGCTTCACAAGCCGTGTTTGGCCCAGGTCGATCGGACTTGATCGCCGGTGGCAAATTCACCACGCGCGGCGGCGGCTTTTGAGGCGGCAATAGCGGCGCGTTCGTCAGCCGAGAGAACAACAGGCGGCTCGTCATTCACGCCGGTCAGACGCAGCACAACGCGGGCGATGCTGTCCTGATCGTCGGGTGGCAGATTTCGCGCTG
>JBOHMK010000272.1:0-18036 GCA_050730115.1 Acetobacteraceae bacterium | reverse complement strand
GCGTGATCCTTGCCCCAACCTGTTCGCTCCTGCACGTGCCGGTCGATCTGGAGCAGGAGCAGGCGCTAGATCCGGCGCTGAAAAGCCGGCTCGCCTTCGCCGTGCAGAAGATCGAAGAATTGGCTTTGCTCGCTCATGCCCTGAACGAAGGAAGAAGCGCGATCGCCGCGACCCTCCAGGCGTCGTCGGAGGCAGCCGCGGCGCAAACCGCCGCCGCCGACACCGCGGGTTCATCAGCCCGGGACAAACGTGCCGCCGTCACGCCCGCCATGGCGCGCCGGCGATCATCTTTTGCGGAAAGAAGCAAGCTCCAGCATCGCCGCCTCGGCCTGCCGCCCTTCCCGACCACGACCATCGGCTCCTTTCCGCAGACCGAAGAGATCCGCAAAGCGCGCGCCGCGCACACCCGCGGCACACTCGACGATGCCAGCTATCTCGGCTTTCTGCGCGAGCAGACGAAAGCCGCGCTTGCCTGGCAGGAAGCAACGGGATTGGACGTCCTCGTCCATGGCGAGTTCGAGCGCAACGACATGGTCCAGTATTTTGCCGAGCAGCTCTCGGGCTTCGCGGCCACCACGCACGGCTGGGTGCAGAGCTACGGTTCCCGCTGTGTCAGGCCGCCGATCATCTCGGGCGACGTCTCGCGGCCGAAGCCGATGACGGTGGCATGGTCTTCGTACGCCCAGTCACTCACGGCACGGCCGGTGAAGGGCATGCTGACCGGCCCGGTCACCATGTTGCAATGGTCGTTCGTCCGGGCCGATCAGCCGCGCGCCGACACCTGCCGAGAGATCGCGCTCGCGCTGCGCGAAGAGGTCATCGATCTCGAACGGGCTGGCATCCGCATCATCCAGATCGACGAGCCGGCGCTGCGTGAAGGGTTGCCGCTCAGGAAGCAAGCCTGGCCGGCCTACCTCGAATGGGCGGTCGAGTGCTTTCGCCTGGCAGCCTCGGGAGTTACCGACGAAACCCAGATCCACACCCACATGTGCTATTCTGAATTCAACGACATCATCGACGCGATCGCGGCCATGGATGCGGACGTGATCTCGATCGAGACCGCACGCTCGAAGATGGAGTTGCTCGACGCCTTCGTCGCCCGCCGTTACCCGAACGAGATCGGGCCGGGCGTGTATGATATCCACGCCCCGCGCGTGCCGAGCGCATCCGAGATGGGGGATCTCCTGCGCAAGGCATGCCGTTCCCTCCGGCCGGATCAGCTCTGGGTCAATCCGGATTGCGGCCTCAAGACGCGGCGTTGGGACGAAGTCAGGCCGGCGCTTACGCACATGGTGCAGGCGGCGAAGGAGATGCGGGCCGCGATCAGGCCAGGGTAGTGGGCGCTCTGCCCGGAGGCACCGCCCACCCGTCGCGGTTGTTCTTGCTTTTCGTCCCGCCGCAAGCCTTCGGCGACCGCCGCCAATCAGATCGTCCGGGATCGGAAAACCGGTGCGCCGAACCGGCGGCAGCCTCAAGCGACCGGTGCCCGTCCGCGGCCGGAGTTGCGTAGCCACCGCTCGGCCTCTATGTTGTCATTTGCAGGTGGCCGGTAGGTCTCGACGTGCAAGAGAGCGAGAGGCCGTAGCGGAATGGAACTAACCCGACGGGCGCTCGGCGTAGTCGCAATCGCAGCGTTGGGCGGCCTGCCGCTGGCTCGATCGGCAGCGGCGCAGGCTCGGTTTCGTCTCGAGGCATCAGGTCTTGTTGAGCCCGGTGATCCGGTCTACGGGAACCCTGACGGAAACGTAACGATTGTCGACTTCTATGACCTCCGTTGTCCGCCATGCCGGGCATTCGACGCCGAGGCGCGGAAGCTTCTCGGCGTCGACCGGTTCGTCCGCTACGTGCCGATCGACTATCCAGTGCTCGGCGCTCCGAGCGTCTTGGGTGTGAAGGCGTTGTTCGCCGCTGCCATGCAAGGCAAATACAAGCCTCTGCGCGCCATGCTGATGCGCCAGACGGAAGCGCCGGATCTGGCGCAACTGAAGGCGGATGGGGCGGAGATCGGGCTCGACTGGCCTCGTCTCGAGCTCGCCATGAACGGCGACCGCGTCGCCCACCGCGTCGAGCATAATCTCAGCCGCGGCCGGACGCTCGGGATCAAGGGTCTGCCGACGCTTTTCATCGGGCCGCAAAAGATTACGGGCGCTCCGCGCTACCAGGATCTTCGCGCGCTTGTCGCCGAGGCGGAGAAGGAGATGGCCGGCAGCGGGCACTCCTGAACTCATGCCCGTTCAATCACTGCCTTGCGGGGGGAAATGTCGCAAGCCAATCGCCGCCAGTTGTTCAAGCTTGGAGCCGCCGCCGGTGCGACGCTGATCGCCGGGTCGGCGAAGGCCGAGCCGGCCGGCCCGGCCCCGCCGCGCGATGATCCCTGGTCGAACTCCCTCGGCCCGGGAGTTGACTGGCACCCCTACGGCACACCGTCGCGCTACCAGAAGGGCGTCATACGCCGCTACGTCCCGTGGCTCGCGCCGACCACGCAGGCAACCGTAAGCTTCACCCCGCTGCAAGACCAAACCGGCATCATCACCGCGAACGGGTTCTTTTTCGAGCGCATTCACTCGGGGCGCGCCGACGTCGACCCCGCCCGATACCGGCTGATGATCAGCGGCATGGTCAAGCGGCCACTCCTTCTTACGCTTGATCAGCTCATGCGCTTTCCCTCGGTGTCGCGCTTCCACTTCATTGAATGCGCCGCCAACGGCGCCACCGAGTGGCCCGGCGCGCAGTTGAACTCGCTGCAATTCACCCATGGCATGCTCGGCTGCGCGCTCTGGACCGGGATCCGCGTATCGACCCTGCTCGACGAAGCGGGGCTGCTCCCGGGCGCTCGTTGGGTGCTCGCGACAGGGTCGGACGGCGCGCACATGGACCGCTCGCTGCCGCTTGCGAAGTGCCTTGACGACTGCTTCGTTGCCTGGGGTCAGAACGGCGAGGCCCTGCGCCCCGAGCAGGGTTACCCGGTCCGGCTGATTGTTCCGGGCTGGCAAGGCAACGTCAGCATCAAGTGGCTGCGCCAGCTCCGCGTCGGCAGCCAGCCCTGGATCACCCGCGAGGAGACCAGCGAATACAGTGAGATGCTGCCTTCCGGCGAGATCCTCGGCTTTACCTGGGTGATGGACGCAAAGTCCGTCATCACCTTTCCCTGCCCCGAAAAGCCACTCTCCGCCGGCCCCGGCTTTTACGAGATTCGCGGGCTCGGCTGGAGCGGGCGGGGCAAGATTGCCGCGGTCGATGTCTCCCTCGATGGTGGCGTAAGCTACCAGCGGGCGAAGCTCGAGACGCCGGTTCTCTCGAAGTGCCTCACCCGGTTCACTCTGCCGTGGCAGTGGGACGGCAAGCCCGCCTTCATCCAGTCGCGGGCCACCGACGAGACCGGTTACGTGCAGCCGACGATCGCCCAGAAGCACAAATTCTGGGGCACCGATCCGATCTACGAGAACAACGCGATCCAGACCTGGCAGGTGCTCGCCGACGGGAGCGTCAACAATGTCCAGATCTCCTGAGCGGCGGCTCTGCGCGAGGCTCACCCCGCTCGCGCTCGCAGCACTGCTCGCGACCTTGGCCTCGGGGGGCATCGCCCAGGCGGCGCCGCCCGGCCAATCTCCAGACCACGGCCCATCCCCGGTGGTTTCCCAGCAGGATCTCGCGATCTGGCAACAAGAAGGGGCCGGTGCCGGCGCGCTCGCCCATGACCGGCCCCGCCATCCGCCCGGCTATTTCGGCATCGGCACGACGCCGAGCGCGGCCGAGATCGCCGGCTGGAGCATCGCCATTCCACCGGACGGCGCTGGCCTTCCGCCCGGCCAGGGCAGCGTCGCCGCGGGTGGCAAGCTCTTCGAGAGCAGCTGCGCGGTGTGCCACGGCAGCTTCGGCGAAGGGAACAACGGCTACCCGCAACTCGTCGGCGGCGTCGGTTCGCTCGGCTCGGCGAGCCCGCAAAGAACCGTCGGCAGCTACTGGCCGTACGCCACCACGCTTTTTGACTATATCGACCGCGCGATGCCGTTCTTGGCCCCACACACCTTGAAGCCCGACCAAGTCTACTCCCTGGTCGCCTGGATCCTGAACGCCAACGGCATCGTCGCTGCCGACTGGATCGCTGACGCCGACAGCGTTCCACTGGTCAGGATGCCGGCCGTCGCGCACTGGAACTGGCGTGATCCGCGCCCAGTAACGCACAACCAGGCCTGCATGAGCGATTGTGCGAACCCGGAGACCATCCACATCACTTCGACCGCCGTGGGCAAGCACCTGACGCCCCGGCTCACCGGTCCGCTCGATCGCATGAGCGGCGGCAAATCCCAGTGAGGAACCGGCCAGTGGCGACCATGATTCCAGCTCTCACCTTCACCTTCTTGCTTTTGCCTGCGCTCGCCCTCGGCGCCAGCCCGGCTTCGGTCGCGGCCGGAAAGAAGATCGTTTTCTCAACGGCTCTCGGCAACTGCCTCGCCTGTCACGCCATCCCCGGAGGGTCGCAACCCGGCGACATCGGCCCTCCGCTCAAGGACGTGAAGGCCCTGGTCCCCGACCGCAAGACACTGTACGCGATCCTCGACGACGAGCAGGCGCGCAATCCGCAAACCATGATGCCGCCATTCGGCAGGAACGCCATCCTGACACCGGAACAGATCAACGACGTCATCGACTTCCTCTATACCAGGTGAAGGAGCGGAGAATGCGCGCTTCCCGGACACACCATCAACGCGCAATGGGGCAACGCGCAATGGGGCAACGCTCAATGGGGCAACGCTCAAGCGGGCCCTCTCGGCGCGACGTTCTGCAGGCCGGTGCGCTGGCTGCTGCGTTTCTCGCCGCTCCGCCGCTCGCCACCGCAGCCCCAAACGAAGCCACCGTCGTCGCCGCGAGCACAACCGGCTATCCCAAGGACGCCTTCCAGCAGACGACGGAGGAGAAGGCACTCGGCGAGCTCTATGGTAAGTCGCCCGTCCTTTCCGACAAAATCACGCTCGATGCGCCGGACATCGCCGCCAATGGCGCGGTGGTACCCGTCAACGTCTCGACGAGCCTGCCGGACGTCACCGGGATCGCGTTGCTTGCCCTCAACAATCCGTTCACGCTCGCCTGTGCCTACAAGCTGCCCACCGGCACGGCGCCGGCCATTTCGAGCCGCCTCAAGCTCAAGGAAACGACGACCGTCGTCGCCGTCGTCGAATCGAGCGGCACGCTTTACAGCACGTCGAAGCTCGTCAAAGTGACGCTCGGCGGCTGCGGCTGAAGGGAGGCATCGCCATGGCACACACGATCCTCATCCACGCGATCGCGAGTGGCGGGACGACGACCGTCGAGAGTCTGGTCAAGCATCCGATGGATTCCGGGTTCGTAAAAGACAGCAGCGGCAAACTCATTCCTCCCCACTATATCGAGGTCATCGAGTTCGCCCACAACGGCAAGGTGATCCTGACCGGCCTTTGGGGCCCGGCCATATCGGAGAACCCGTTCTCCAAATTCTCGTTCAAGGGCGGCAAGTCGGGCGACATGATATCCATAAGCTGGGTGGACAACGAGGGCGAGCACGCGAGCGCTTCTGCGAAAATCGCCTGATGCGCGGCGGCACTAGCGGGCGGCGGGTGCCGCTCCGGTCCGGGGCGATGGGAGGATACGGTATGCGATTCCTGGGCATTGCACTCGGCTTGTTGCTCGCTGGCGCCGTAGCCGGCGCCGCCGCAGCGCCCGCAACCGTCAACCCGGCATCCGACCTCGCTGCCTTTCACCGCTATTTCCAGCAGCGTTTCCCGCGTCTTGCACTCGCCGACTACCTCAACGGCCCGTACAATTTCAACGCTTCGGAGCGCTCGCAATGGAAGGAGATCATGCAGTTTCCGCCCTACGCCTTCGCTCTGCAGGAGGGTCATGAGCTGTTCGACAAGAAGTTCCCTGACGGCAAGAGTTATGGGGACTGCTTCCCGCATGGCGGGATCGGCATTGCAGCGGACTATCCGAAGTTCGATGCCAGGACCGGCCGGGTTGTGACCCTCGGCATCCTGATCAATCAATGCCGCGCCGGGAACGGCCTGCCCAAGCTCAGCCTGACCAAGGGAGCCATGGCGGCGATCGAGAGCTACATGACTGATACCTCCCGCGGCAAGCCGATCGCCGTCACCATCCCCGACGATCCCCGGGCCCTCGCCGCGTACGAGGCGGGAAAGAAGTATTTCTATTCGCGGCACGGCCAGCTCAACTTTTCCTGCGCGAGCTGCCATATGCAGTCGGCCGGCATGCGGCTGCGCGGCGATACACTCGCGCCGGCGCTCGGCTTGGCTGCGATATTCCCGATCTATCGCTCGAAGTGGGGCGACATGGGCACTCTGGTCCGCCGTTTCATTAGCTGCGACGAGAAGGTGGGCGCCGCGCCGGCGAAGCCGGACAGCGACCGCTATCGGAATCTCGCCTACTTCCTGACCTACATGAGCAACGGCGTGCCGCTCGGCGGCCCGGCGGCCCGGCCGTGAGCCCACATCTGCCGCTGCTCGCCGTGGCGCTCGTGCTCGCATTTGCGCCGCTTGCGCAAGCGGCCCATCCGGACGCCGCCGCCGCGAAACAGGCCATCGACGCCGCAACCTTGCTCGAGACCAAGGCGGCGTCGCTGGATGACGTCTGGTCCGCAAGCGCCGCTGCGCTCTCGGATGCGAAAAAGGCGCTCGCAGACGAGAATTATACAAGCGCCGTCGCAGAGGCCGACCGGGCCGCCACGCTGGCGCGCCTCTCGATCGCGCAGGCGACGGCAGAAAATGAGCTCTGGCGCAACGTCGTGCCGCACTGAACTGGTCCGCGGAGGGAGGCCGAGTGAGCACCACGAGGCGCGCGATCCTGACCGGAGGCGGTGCCGCGCTCCTGCTACCCGCGCCCTCACGTGCCGCGAGCGCGCCCTACTACGAACTTCCGATGCGCGGCAACGCGCGCATCCTTCATCTCACGGATACCCATGCGCAGGCGCTGCCCGTGCACTACCGCGAGCCATCCGAGAATCTCGGGATCGGCGCGGCCGATGGCCGGCCACCGCACATCGTCGGCCGCCCCTTCCTTCGCTACTACGGGATCCCTCCCGGCACGCGTCCCGCTCACGCGTTTACCTGTCTCGAGTTCGAGGCGCTCGCACGGCGCTTCGGGCCGCTCGGCGGCTTCGCGCAACTGAAAACCATGATCGGCGCGCTCCGCGCCGCCGCCGGCCCGGGGCAGAGCCTGTTGCTCGACGGCGGGGATCTCTGCCAGGGTTCTGGGATCGCCAACCGCGAAGGCGGGCTCGACATGGTAGCGCTCGCCAATCTGCTCGGCACCGATGCGCTGACCGGCCATTGGGAGTTCACCTACGGCGAGGCCGGAATCGCCAGGATCATTGCCGCTTTCAAGGGAACCTTCATCGCCCAGAACGTCTTTCTCTCGGATGAGGCCGGCATGCAGGGCAAGCCCGCCTTCGATGCCGCGACCGGCCAGGTGTTTCGCCCTTATATCGTGCGCACTCTGGGCGCACATCGGGTCGCGGTGATCGGCCAGGCCTTTCCCTATGTCCCGATCGCGCATCCGCCGCGTCTGGTGCCGGACTGGCGGTTCGGCATTCGCGTTGCCAACCTGCAAAAGATGGTCGACGAAGTGCGCGGCCACGAGCACGCGGACGCGGTGCTGCTGCTCTCGCATAACGGCATGGACGTCGACCTCAAGCTCGCCGCGCACGTGAGCGGCATCGACGTCATCCTCGGCGGCCACACCCATGACGCCGTGCCGATTGCGGTCAAGATTGCCAATGCCGGGGGCGCGACTCTGGTGACGAACGCCGGGACGGCTGGAAACTTCCTCGGCGTTCTCGATCTCACCGTCGCCAAGGGGCGCATAGACGACGCCCGCTATACGCTGCTTCCGGTCTATGCCGACATGATCGCGCCCGATGCCGCCGTCGCGCACGCGATTGCGGCATCACGTGCTCCCTACCAGGCGCTGCTCGACGAGAAGCTCGCCGAGGTCGGTGAGGTTCTCTACCGGCGCAATAATTTCTACGGCTCGATCGACCAGGTCATCGGCGATGCTCTGCGCGAGGAAATGGATGCAGAGATCGCCCTCTCCCCAGGATTTCGCTGGGGCAACAGCTACCTTCCGGGCGGCGCCTTCACCATGGGCGACCTCCTTGCCGAGACCGCGATCACCTATCCTGCCGTCTATAGCGCGGAGATGACCGGCGCAGCCATCAAGGCGATGATGGAGGACGTCTGCGACAATCTCTTCAACCGCGACCCCTACTATCAGCAGGGCGGCGACATGGTCCGGGTGAGCGGCATGAACTACGCCTGCGCCCCGCGGGAGCCGATCGGGCGGCGGATCTCGGAAATGGAACTCACGGACGGCAGCCCGATCGCGCCGGCGAAGGCCTACAAGATCGCGAGCTGGGCCTCAGTCAGCTTGCCGCAGACGGGCAAGCCGGTCTGGGACGTCGTCGCCGCCAATCTCAGGCGCAAAAAGGCGATCACGATCGCCAGCCCGAACCGGATCAAGCTCCTCGGCGTCGCCGGCAACCCGGGATACGAAGCGTGAAGCGGGGGCGGCGAAATATGCTCGCTTCCATGCCCGCCATGCTCGGCGTGGTGGCCGCGGCCCGGCCGGCGCGCGCTCAGGAAACCAACCCGTTCGCCACGCACAAGCTGGTGCTGCAGCTCTCCGACGCTTCGATCGAGAAGCAGAAGCTGATCGTGAGCGTTTCCAACAGCGTGCTCAGGACATGGCCGGAAACCACCTCGATCGACGTCGTGGCATTCGGGCCGGGCGTGGTCCTGCTCTATGCGGACAGTCCCGAGCGCGTCGCCGTGGACAGCCTGGTGAGCGAAGGCGTGCGCTTCGAGATCTGCATGAACACGATCGATACCATTATCCGGCGAACCGGTCGGGCGCCGGCGCTCAACCCTCTCGCGAACAAGGTTGCCTACGGCGTGCCGCGTATCATGCAGCTCGTCTCGGAAGGCTACATCCTGGTCCGGCCCTGACCGGGGCCGCGCATCCAGTCCTGTCGAAGGGAGTGCGCCATGCATCGGATACGAAACGCGGTCCTCGGAGGCATGTTCGGCCTCGCTCTCTTGCTCGGCGGCTTCGTTCCGGCCACCGCGGCCAATCCTTCCATGCTAAAGACTTTCAGTTTCGATCATCCGACGTTCGTCAAGCCGCATCCGTTCGCCACCCTGCACGTGGTCATCCAGGTGAGCGAGAATGATCCCGCGCGCTGGAACCTGGCGCTGAACAATGCCCAGAACCTGCTCGACTACATGGGCGACGATCCGATCCAGATCGTCATCGTGACGTACGGACCGGGCCTCCGGATGATTCTCGCCGGAAGCCCGGTCGCGGCTCGCATTGCGGCTTTGGATGACGAGGGGGTCGAGTTCGACGCCTGCCACAACACGATGGAGAACATGGCCAAGCACCTCGGCCACCTGCCCGCGCTCGTGTCGCAGGCGGTGATCGTGCCATCCGGCGTGATCCGCATCCTCCAGCTCGAGGCGCACGGGTTCCTCTATGTCAAGCCGTGACGGCGTCGCTCCGACGCCGGCCGGTCGTGCCGGCCCATTCCGCATGGCCGATCAGTGCATGAAGTCCAGGCCGGCCCTCCAGGGCCTCGCCGGCAGGTTTCAGAGGGCGGCGAGCGCCGCGATTGTCGCCGCAGTCGCCGGCGCGGCCATTCCGGCGCACGCGGCGGACACGCCATCCGCGTGGTCTCTTTACGCAATGCAGCCGGGCCACAATGCCTGGTTCGACTCATCGTTTCCAGCCGTTTCCTGGACTTTCGAGGTGCCGGGCGCGGCCGAGGCACAGAAAAGCCTCACCGACCGGACAGCGATCCGAGATCTGGTCGGTTTTCCGATCGGCGCCTCCGTGGTCGACGGCGCAGTCTATGCCCCGAACGACGACGGCCATCTCTACAAATTCGATGCGAAGAGTGGCAAACTCCTTTGGTCTTTCAACGCCTATAATCAGGTGATGACGACACCGATCATCGCCGACGCAGGCGGCAAGCCACTTGTTTTCATCGGTGCCGGTAATTCGGTTTTCACCTTCAGCCACGCCCGGCAATTCGCCGCCATGGGAGCATCCGTAATCCGTGGCACCGGCGTCTCGGCGATCGACGCCGTGAACCGGACGACCGGCAAGCTCGTCTGGAGCTACAGCACGGAGGGCGAGGACATGCCGACCCCCATGATCACGACAGGGGACCTTCTCATTTTCGGCAACGGCGATGGTCATGTCTATGCCCTCGATGCGGCAACCGGCGCATTGAAATGGAAGACCGCGATCGCGTCCTTCGTCAGCATGTCCTCCGCCGCGTTCGATCCGGTGAACGGTGTCGTGATCATGGGCGGGACCCGTCCCAGCAACATCTACGCGCTCGACGTCGCCACCGGAAAACGCCTCTGGACGGTGCATCCCAAGGAAATCTTTTCCAGCAGCGGCGGCGATGGCACCTGGGCGGTGGCGGCGGGGGTGGCGATCGGCCAGATCGAGACCCGGGATGCTACTGAGAAAACCACGGCGTCAACGGAGGAACTCGCGATCGATGTGGCGAGCGGCAAAATCCTGTGGAGCGACCGGCTGGGGATCGGCAAGGTGCCGCCGCGCAACAAGGACGCCGTCCCCACGGTTGTGGGCGGCGTCGTCTATACCGGCAGTCCGGTCACGCACAAGGACTACGCGATCGACGCCAGGACGGGTGCCGTGCTCTGGAACGCATCACTCGGGACCGGAATGAAAGCCGCTCCGACGGTGATCGGCGATGCCGTGATTCAACCCACGAGCTCGGGCCGGATCTTCACCCTTGATGCACGCACTGGCAGGGTTCTGCACGTTTATGATCCGCACCAGGGCGGCTACGGCCCGCAGAACGGTGTTGGCGTCGGCGGGACCTTTTTCATCGGCACCAATAGCGGCGTGTTTCAGGCCATTCCGCTCGCCAGGCTTGGCGTTCGACCATGATGAGCGGCACGGCGCAGTCTCAATCGCTGCCGGGCTTCGGCTCGTGCCCCGCGCGGTAGGCGTGGACCGCTGCCGGAGACATTGGCTTGGCGCGCGCTTGCTTCACCGCTTCGGCATCGATCGGTGGCATGTCGTGCGGCTGGAGCGCCTGGTTGTTCCAGGCGGAGCGAATGTAGGTGACGATCGCCGCGATCTCGGCATCGGAAAGCTGCGCGAACGACGGCATCTGGCCGTTGAAGCTGTGACCACCGACCGTGATTTCCCCGCTCAAGCCGTTGAGCACGACGTAAGCGGGATAAACGCGGCTGAGAAAGAGATCGCGATTTCCGGAAAGCGGCGGGAAATACCCTTCCGAGCCTTCGCCGTTCGCCTGATGGCACGTGCTGCAGTTGGTCTCGAACAGCGCCTTGCCATCGATCGACTTCGGTGCGGACTCTGGTGTTGCGGCCGGCGCGGCCGGCGGCGGATGGGGGCCAAGATAAGTGGCGAGGTAGCCGAGGATTTTGGCCTCGTTCGCAGGCGTCACACTGAGCCCGTACTGGCGCATGCTGGCCAGGATGCCGCTCCAGGCGTCGCGGCCGACGCCGGCCGACTCGGTGAGCGCGTCCAGGCTGTGGCAGGTCTGGCACGTTGCATAGACGAGATCGCGCCCCGGGCCGGGCGGCAGCCCGCCTACTCCGGCCGCCAGGGCGCCGGCCACGGGAAACATCACGAACGCGAGCGCCGCTGCCAACCCTTTGGCTCCGCGCCACCCTCGGCCAGCCCGTCTCGCGAGCCCCCGGCGTTCCGCCAGCGGCCCGCGTTCCGCGAGCAGCCGGCGAGCCGGCCGCACGCCGGCACGCGCCGTCACGCTGGCTCAGCCGAAATCGACCCCGACGCGTTCAACGCCGTTCCATTCGAAGCCGCGCGGGTTCCACCGAGCGAGACCGTCGAGCGGTTGCGTGCGGCCGATCGAGTCCGTGGCCCGCGAGGCCAGCTCATGGCTGCCAGCCGGAAGGCTGGTCGGAAGCGACCAGTGCCGCCACGCCCAAGGGCTCTCCTCTGCCGCAAGCGTTGCCTGCTGCCATGTCTTGCCGCCGTCGGCCGACACATCGACCCTGGTGATGGGGGCCAAGCCGTCATTGAACGCAACGCCCGTGATCGTAACGCTGCCACTCTTCGGATGGTCCTCGGGCAATGGCGAGAAGATCACGCTCTTGATCACGTGCCCATAGGTTGGAACGCTGTTATAGATGTCATATTCATCGAAACCGAACTGGCCCGGCTTCACGGGACGAAGCGGCATGCGGTAGCCGACCGATTGGAACACGCTCGGTGACTGTTCGGGCATCAACAGCAGCGTGCGCACCATCTTGACGTTCATATTTCCATAGTAGCCCGGGATGATCAGCCGCACCGGGCCCCCGTGAACGGCCGGGATCGGCTCGCCGTTCATCTTCAACGCCAGAATTGCGTGATCGAGCGCCGGCGCGGTCAGCGGGTAGCTTTTGGCAAACCCGCTGCCGAGCGGTGTCGCCGGCTGGTCCCTGATCCAGGGTTGCGCGGTGAGCCAGCGCGCGCTCGGGCTCGGCACCAGGTGGAGATCGGCAAGCAGCGGACGGAGTGCGGCGCCCTCCCATTCCACGTTGCCCATCCCGCCGTTTTTCCATTGGCCCCCGGGCGTCTTCTGCAGGGCGGCGTAATAACCGCGGCCGTTGCCTGCGCACTGGAGCACCGAGACGCGCTTTTCCTGTGGGCGCTTTGCGAGATCATCGAGGCGCAATGTGCGTGGCCGCTCCACCATGCCATCGACGTCGATTCTCCAGTTCGCGAACTCTGCCGTGGACGGCGCCGCGACGGTCGCAAAATCCGCTTGGCCTTGGTGCGGGAAATGAAAACGCGTGAACAAAATCTCCTTCGGCGTGTGCTTGTATTTCCGAAGCAGCGCGAGCGGCGTCTCCATGACCAGGATTTTGGCGTTGAGGATGATCATCTCCGGCGAGATGCCCGCGATCACATCCTCGGGCTTGACCGCCGCTTGCGTTCCCTGGGCAAGCGCGATCCGCGCCGCCGCAGGTACCATGCCGAGCGAAAAGCCGGTTGCCGCGGCAAGCTTCGCGAGATCGCGGCGCGAAACCAAGGCGTTCCTGATCGCTGACATTTTTCCCTCCCCGATCGCGGGTTCCTTCGGTACGCTAGGTCACCTCGGCGGACGCTGCAAGGCCAACGGCCGGATGCGCGAGATCGCCATGTTCGGCTCAGCGACGGAACCGGACCACGCTGGAGCCGGCGTCGGCGCGCTCGACCTTGAGGCGCCTCGCACCCGCCGCGGTTGCATTCGTTTTCATCTTCCCGTCAGTCTTCGGCAACCTCCGCCAACCAAATCGCACGGCGTCCGGAATCCGGCCGGCAGAAACGGTTCTGCAGGCCGGAACCGGAGAAAGGGGGATATCATGAAGCCGGCTCTTTTCGCCGCCGTGATTTCGCTTGGCCTTCTCGGTGCCACCGGCGTCGCACTCGCCGCGTCGTCGCCGCCGGGCTCCGGCAAGATCTACACCGAAGCCCTCAACATCATGTCGTCCGGGGGTTACCATGGAATCGACCTCATCTCGCAAAACGGCAACGTCGTGCACGCAACCGCGATGACGCACGCCAACAAGCCCGTCTCGCTGACAGTCAACACCGCGACCGGTACCGTCCAGTCAGGCTGACCTCGGTTCCCCCGATCGCACGCCCCGAGAGGCTCGGGACCGGGAGCTGCCGCCTCGAACGGAACGTCTCCGGCGGCCGGCCGGCTCTACCACGCTTCTCGGGCTCGGGCACGACGCCGATACCGCCTGGGGCCGTACCGCACCGCTCTTATCGGTTCCAGGAGTAGAGAGATTTTCCGGCAGGCTATGCGCTGCTGAGCCAGGCTGCACCCTGATCGCTCGATCCGGGCAGGGATTTCCGCCACCCACCGGGTCGACGCCGGCCCCGGGGCAAGGTCGGATCCCAAAGCGGAAACGGCGGCCGGGAACGGTCCGGTCAGCTTGGCAGGAACGGCCCCCGGCGGCGCCTTAGGCCCCCCAGCCGGACGTCCCAAGGACCTCTGCTTCGGCCCTGACGATCCGCATGCCGGCCCGAGAGATAAGCAGGGCGAGGGCGATATGCGCCGCGGAGGCCCGAACCTCGCCCCGGATGACGGCCGGCAGCATGAGCCCTCTCCCGATCGGTGCCCCGGGCCCCATCCCGCGAAGGATGCGGGATTTCCCGACTCTCACGGAGGATCAGCCCGCCGCCCTTGCCAGAAGTGGCGTGCCGCGGCAATGAAGCACGCCAGCAACAACAAACGAGGGAGGTTTTCAATGCGAGGGAAACTGATCGCCGGCGCCGCCATGGCGCTACCGCTCCTTCTCGGAGCAGTGCCCCTGCCTGCTGCCGCGCAGACCTTCAAGATCGCGCTCCGCGAGGATCCCGACATCCTCGACCCGGCGACCGGCGGCAGCTATGTCGGGCGCATCGTATTCGCCGGGATGTGTGACAAGCTCTTTGACTACGACACCAAGCTCGACATCGTCCCGCAGCTCGCCACCGGATATGAGTACAAGGATCCGACTCATCTCATCGTCCACCTCCGCCCGAACGTCACCTTCCAGGACGGCGAAAAATTCGATGCGGACGCCGTGAAATACACCCTGATCCGCGACATGACGATGCCGAAAAGCCTGCGCAAGGGTCAGCTCAATGCCGTCAGCTCGATCGAGGTCATCGATCCCCTGACGGTCGAGCTGGTGCTGAAGGCGCCCGATTCCCCGTTGGTCGCCCAGCTCGCCGGGCGTCCGGGTATCATCGTCGCCCCTGACGTCGCCAAGAAGGAGGGAGCGGAGTTCGGGCTTCATCCGGTCTGCGCCGGCCCGTTCCGCTTCGTCCAGCGGATCCCCGAGCAGAAGATCGTGCTCGAGCGCTGGCCAGGCTACTGGGACGCCAAGTCCATCCACTTCGACCAGCTGGTCTATGTTCCGATCGTCAATTCCGCCGTCAGGCTTGCCAATCTGCAATCCGGCGCCGTCGATCTCGACGAGTACGTGGTGCCGACCGATGTGCCCACTGTGAAGAAGGATCCGAAGCTCAAGCTCGCGATCAGCTGGTCGCCGGGCTATGACGGCATCACCTTCAATGTCGGACGCGGGCCGAAGGCAAAAAGTCCGATTGGCGAAAGCGCACTGTTACGCGAGGCCTTCGACCGTTCGATCGATCGCAAGGCGCTGATCCAGGTCGTCTATGACGGGCTCTATGATGCCATCGCCCAGGCGAACCCGCCCGGCTCGCCCTTCTTCATCCCCTCGATCCAGCCGCTGCCGCGCGACATTCCACTGGCCAAGAAGCTGGTCGCTGAATCCGGCTTCAAGCCACCCGTTGAGGTCGACATGATGGTGCCGAACAGTCCCGACATCCTGCAGGCCGCGCAGGTGATTCAGTCGATGGTCCGGCCGGCCGGTTTCGACCTCAAGATCGAGGCGATGGAGTTCGCTTCCTCGCTCGCTCGCGGTCATGCCGGCGACTTCCAGGCCTATCTCATCGGCTGGTCCGGCCGCGCCGATGCCGACAGCAACATGTATTCCTTCCTCTATACCGGTCAGGGCTTCAATTTCGGCGGCTATTCCGACCCTGTCGTGGACAAGCTCCTGACCGAGGCGCGCCTCTATACCGATGTCGCCAAGCGTAACCAGATCTACGAGAAAGTCTGGCTCGAGGTCAGGACGACAACCCCACTGATCTATCTCTGGGCGCTCAAGGATATCGTCGGCATGCAAAAGAACGTCATGGGCTTCCGCCAGGTGCCGGACGGCATCATCCGCCTCCAGGGCATGTCTATCGCCAAATAGAGCGTATCCATGCACGGCTTCCTCGGTTCGCGGCTGGCGCAGATCCTGCCGACGCTTTTCCTGGTGAGCGTCATCGTCTTCGGTCTGCAGAGCCTGATGCCAGGGGATCCGGCACTGGTGATCGCCGGCGAGAGCGCCGGCGATACCGCGCTGGTCGAGCAGATCCGCCACCAATTGATGCTCGACAAGCCGGTGCCCGTGCAATACTTGCACTGGCTCGGCAACCTCCTGCACGGCAATCTCGGCTATAGCTGGCGGCTGCAAGAGCCGGTGATGCAACTCATCGAGCAGAAGCTGCCGGTCACGGCGCAGCTCTCGGTGATGGCCTTCTTCTTCGCCGTCATCATCGGCGTGCCGATGGGCGTCATCTCGGCGGTGAAGCGCAACACGGCGTGGGACTGGCTCGCCAACTGCATCGGCCTGTTCGGGTTGTCCATCCCGACCTTCTGGCTCGGCATCGTGCTGATCCTGGTGGTTTCGGTCCAGCTCGGCTGGCTGCCGCCCTCGGGCTACGTGCCGCTCACCCAGAACTGGGTGCAGTCGCTCGCCACCACCATCATGCCCGCTTTCGTGCTCGGCAACGCCATCGCCGCGATCCTGATGCGCCACACGCGAAGTGCCATGCTGGTCGCACTCTCCCAGGATTACGTGCGCACCGCCCGCGCCAAGGGCCTGCACGAATATGTCGTGATCGTCCGCCATGCACTCCGCAACGCGCTGATCCCGGTCGTCACGTTGGGTGGCCTGCAATTGGGCGCGCTGCTTTCGGGCGCCGTGCTAACCGAGCAGGTGTTCTCCATCCCGGGCTTCGGCAAGATGGTCGTCGATGCGGTGTACAACCGCGATTATCCGGTGATCCAGGGCGTCGTCCTGGTGACCGCGCTCCTCTACGTGCTGCTCAATCTGATCACCGATCTCCTCTATCTCTTCATCAACCCGAGGCTCCGCACCGGATGAGCACGGCCGCCGCCTCGCTGGCCGAGACCATCCCGGCACCGGAAAGCCCGGCGAAAGTTGCCCTCGGGCGCTTCCTCAATCACCGCCCGGCGATGTTCGGGTTGGCGCTCTGCGCCCTCTTCATCATCGTCGCGATCGCGGCGCCGGTGATTTCGCCACACAGTCCGATCGCGACCGATTGGTCCGCGATCCGCAAGGCCCCGAGCTGGGTCCACCCGATGGGCACCGATTCGATCGGCCGTGACGAACTCGCGCGCGTGATCTATGGCGCCCGCGCGAGCCTGCTCGCCGGCGTCGTCTCGGTGCTGATCGCCGCCGCGATCGGCGTGCCGGCCGGCATCCTTGCCGGCTTCGCGCGCGGCTGGATCGATGCCGTGCTCAGCCGCATCGTCGATGCGATGCTGGCGATTCCATTCCTGATCCTGGCGATCGCGCTCGCCGCGTTTCTCGGCCCCGATCTTCGCAATGCAATGATCGCGATCGGCGTGACGACGGCCCCGATCTTCATGCGGGTCGCGCGGGGCGCCACCATGGACGTGATGACCTTCGATTACATCGAGGCTGCCCGCGCCGTCGGCAACCAGCCTTGGCGGGTCGCCGTTCAGCACGTGCTGCCCAACACCTTCCCGCCGCTGCTCGTGCAGGCAACCCTTGCCATCGCCACCTCCATCATTGCCGAGGCGAGCCTCTCCTTCCTCGGCCTCGGCGAGCAGCCGCCCACTCCCGCCTGGGGCGCGATGCTGAACGCCGCCCAGCAGTTCATGACCCAGGCGCCGTGGCTCGCGATCTTCCCTGGCATGGCGATCTTCCTCACCGTGCTCGGCTTCAACCTGATGGGCGACGGGCTCCGCGACGCGCTCGATCCAAGGCGTCTCTGACCCCCTCTGGCCCCTTGGGCGCCCCCCTGCCCTCGCCTCGTTTCGCCTGGCTTGCAACCGCTCCCCGGCTCTGCAAGCCTCATCCCCGGAGCGAGCGATGGAGGACGCCGATGCCGGTGGCAGTGCTGGACGATTGGCAGCGCGTGGCAAGAAGGAGCGTCGATTGGTCCCTCTTGACCCGGCGCAAGGTCGAAATCTCGTTCTTTTCGGGCCCGCTCGGCCCTGAGGAGAAGGCCGCCGGCGCGCTCGCCGACTACGAGATCCTCGTCGCCATGCGGGAGCGGATGGCGTTCCCGGAAAGCCTCATCGCCCGGCTCCCCAACCTCAAAATGATCTCGCTCACCGGCCGGCGCTCGCCGACGCTCGATCTCGAAGCCTGCACC
>JBOHMK010000271.1:0-10315 GCA_050730115.1 Acetobacteraceae bacterium | reverse complement strand
GGCAGAAGCCGCCGATATGGTGCGCCGCCCCGGAGATCGGAACGGGCTCGCCGAGTGCATTGCCCGGCCCGATCCAGATCCCGATCTCGAGCTCGTAATCGAGGTTCCGGCAAGGGCCGAATGTCGGGACCGTCTCGGCCGCCGGCTTGCGTTGGCCGTTGGGACGCCGGACTGGTGTACCGGACGGGCGAACCGAGGACGCACGGCCATGATAGCCGATCGGCACATACTTGTAGTTCGGCAGCAGCGGATTGGCGGGGCGGAACAGGCGTCCGACATTCATTGCGTGGTGAATGCCCGCGTAGAAATCCGTGTAGTCGCCGATCCGCGCCGGCAGGTGCAATCTGCAGTCGGCAGCACGGTGCAAAACCCGCTGCTCGCTTTGCATCCGCTTTGCATCGTCCGCCCCGTCCGCGGAGAGCAGCTCGGAAAGCCGGATGCGCAGTGCCGCGCGCGGACCGGCGCCGAGTGCAAGCAGCGCATTGAGTTCCGGCCCGGCGGCCGCAGCCGCGGCCTCGGTCGCACCGCCGGTGAGGAGGCCGGCTTCGATAACCGCGGGCAGATCGAGGATTTCATCGCCGATCGCAACCCCCCCGCGCGGCTTGCCGCCCGGAGGGCTGAAGATGCCGAGCGGCAGGTTCTGGATCGGGAAGTCCGGATGCCCGTTGGCCGACGTGACCCAGCTCTTGCGCCGGACGTCCCAGGTGGCACCGAGTTCGGCGGCCATGGCTTCTCCCTTGGATGAGCGCGCGGTTGGGGTATCGCGTCAGCGCCGGCTCGGATCGAAGTGCCGACGCAGGCGCAGTCCGTAGCCACCGTACTCGCCCTGCAGCTCCTTGAGCCCGGCTGCGTAGGTCGTGAGGCGTTGCGGAAAGCGGGTCTCGAACATGAAGGCCATCGTCCCGCCGAGCTTCACTGGCCCGAGTTCGGCGGCGCTCGCGCGTTCGAAGGCATCGACATCGGGCCCGTGCGGCAGCATGCAGTTGTGCAGACTGATCCCACCCGGCACGAACCCCTCCGGCTTGGCGTCATAGACGCCGTAGATCAGGCCCATGAACTCGCTCATGATGTTCATGTGATACCATGGCGGACGGAAGGTGTTTTCCGCGACCATCCAGCGCTCCGGAAAGATCGCGAAATCGCTATTCGCTGTCCCGGGCGTCTCGGAGGGCGAGGTCAGGGTGGTGAAGATGGAAGGGTCGGCGTGATCGAACAACAGCGGCCCCACCGGTGAGAAGCGGCGAAGGTCATACTTGTACGGTGCGTAGTTGCCGTGCCAGGCGACCACGTCGAGTGGCGAATGATCGAGTTCGGTCACCCACAGCGATCCGCCCCACTTCACTGTGAGCTTCGACGGCGCGGACCTGTCCTCGTAGGCGGCGACCGGGGTCAGGAAATCGCGCGGATTGGCAAGGCAATTGGCACCGATCGGCCCGCGCTCGGGCAAGGTGAAGGCGCCGCCGTAATTCTCGCAGATATAGCCGCGCGCAGGCTGGCCCGCGAGCTCGACCCGAAGCTTGACCCCACGCGGCACGACGACGATTTCGCCCGGCTCCGCATCGATGATGCCGAACTCCGTCCAGAACCTGAGGCTCCCCTGCTGCAGCACGAACAGCATCTCGCCATCGGCATTCCAGAAATATTCATCCGCCATCGAGCGCGTGACCAGATAGACATGTGCGGCCATGCCGCTGCGGGTGGCGGCGTCACCGGCAGAGGTCATCGTCCGCACGCCTTCGAGGAACGAAAGACTCTCGTTCGGGATCGGAATCGGATCCCAGCGCAGCGGGCTGATCGGACTCTCCGCCGCGGCGCCGGGTGCCGTGCGCCAGAGGCCGGCCTCCGCCTTTTTGAACCGCCCCCAGTGCGCGACCGTCGGCATGATGCGATAGAGCCAGGAGCGTTCGTTGCTGGCGCGCGGCGCGGTAAAGGGCGAGCCGCTGAGCTGCTCGGCATAGAGGCCGTAGGCGCACTTTTGCGGCGAGTTCCGACCCACGGGAAGCGCGCCCGGAAGGGCCTCGGTCTCGAAACCATTGCCGAAGCCCGACTGGTAGCGGAGTGTCGTGCTCTCTCTATCCGACGTGCGCAGCGGTACGTCCATCTCCCCTCTCCTCAGATTGCCGGCCCGGCCTGATGGCTGGCCGGTCGTGGGATTTCCGCGGTCTCCGTCTTCGCGCCCTGTTCGAGGGCCTGCCACATTTCGAGATCCCGCTCCGCGGTCCAGATCCGTGGCCGGTCGAGGCCCTTCGCCTCGTCATAGGCGCGGCTCACGTCAAACGGCATGCAGTGCTCGAAGATCACCCAATGGCCATAGCGCGGGCGGAGCGCTGCCATCGCCTCCTCGTAGATCTCCTTGAGCGGCGCGTCCCGTTGCACTCCTCGTTTCACCAGCGCGAAGAGCTCGGATGTGAAGTGAGCGGTGCCGGCGATTCCCTCCTCCACCTTGGCGCGATCGGTAAGGCTCCGGCCGCGACCAGGGACCATCTTCTCCGCACCCAGCGCCTTGACGGCGGCGAGTGTCGCCGGCCAGTCGGTGAAATGGGCATCTCCGCAATAGGGCGTGGCCCCGTACTCGACCGTGTCGCCGGCGAACAGCACGCGTTCCTTCGGCAGCCAGACGACGGTATCGCCAGCGGTGTGCGAGCGGCCGATATGAATGATCTCCACCTGCCGCCCGCCGAGCCAGAGCGTCATCCGCTGGTGGAACACGAGGCTTGGCCAGGTCAGCCCGGGAATCGAATCCCGGCCGCGAAAGAGCCGCGGAAACCGGCCGATTTCGCTCTCCATGTCCTGGCGGCCGCGCTCGACGATGAGCTCGCGCGTGACGTCGGAAGCAATGATTTCGGCGCCCGCATAGGCGGACGCACCGAGCACGCGGACCGCGTGATAGTGGCTCAGCACGACGTGCCTGATCGGCTTCTCCGTGACCGTCCGAACCCGCGCGATCACCCCCTCCGCCAGCGCCGGTGTGGCCTGCGCATCTACGACCAGCACCGAATTGTCGCCGATGACCACACCGGTATTGGGATCGCCCTCGGCGGTATAGCCGTAGAGGCCCGGGCCAAGCTCGTCGAATGAGATTTTTTTCTCGGCGAGGTCCTTGGTGCTGGCAAATCCCGACATTTCACTGCTCCTTCCGCTCAGGTTGGTTCGCTGCCTCAGTGCCCTCAGCCAGTCCCTCCCGCGCCTTGGCCATCGCTTCACGAAGCACCGCGAGATCGCCGATCTGGTTGGCGAGGAGAAGGATCAGCTTGGCATTGAGAAGCTGGCTTTGCTCGAGGCCGAGGCCGCGATGGGCCTCGATCAGAAGTTCGTAGAAGTCGTCCGGCGAGGCAATGTTCGGATCGGTGTTGAGGCTCCCGGATTGGTGAGCAGGCATCGCCGGCACCCCTTCAGAGATTGCCAGCCGCGAGATTGCCAGCCGGGAGATTGCCAGCCGGGAGATTGCCAGCCGGGAGATTACAAGTCGCCCTGGCAACCGCGGAACGGACCAGCCCGGGATCGAACCGCCGCCACCGTCCGGCGACGTGCTGATCGGGCCGCAGCAAATAGAAGGTGCCGGGCTTGCCGTCGAAACGGTGCGCCAGCAGCCCCGCCGTGTCTTCGATCATGCGGACTCCTCGAATCTCTTTTGGCGTGCTGCCGGGCGCCGCGATCAGGATCGGCCGGACGGGCACCGGCCATTCCTGCAAAGCACGAAGCGCCGCCAGGCGCAGCGCGGAAAACGCTTCGCCGTCGCTGAAGCCGAGGCCGGTGAACGTGCCGCCAAGCTCTTGCAGCAGCCACCCGTCGGCACCCCACACATCGGCCCCGGAGATCCGGATCGGCGCATCCGTGCTCGCAGCACCCGGAGCCATCGGGCCGGCGAAGGCATCCTGATCGGGGGTATTGAGCGGCGAGCCGGTGAGCACGGCAGGAACCGACAACCGGCCGCTGTTCACCAGGCGGCGGGCGAATGCGCAATCCCTGGCCAGCAGCAGCACGGCGTCACGGAAGGTCCGGCTGACCTTGCTTTTCGGCGTGATAAAGTCGGTGCTGCGGCTCGAGTTCAGAATGTTTTCGTCGGCGGCGTATTCGCGTTCGGTCGCGTAGCTATCGAGCAATGCATCGGGCGCCTTGCCGTCCAGCACCAGCTTGAGCTTCCATGCCAGGTTTTCCGCGTCCTGCACGCCGCCGTTGGCGCCGCGCGCCCCGAACGGTGACATGCCGTGGGCGGCATCACCCGCGAACAGGACGCGCCCGTGACGGAACCGGCGCATCCGGGTGCACGCGAAGGTATAGACGCTGACCCACTCGTAGGTGAATTCGACGTCGGCGCCGAGCAGCGCCCTGATGCGCGGCGTCACTCTCTCGGGCGCGCGTTCGGCAACCGGGTCGGCGCCCCAGCCGAGCTGGAAATCGATCCGCCAGACATCGTCGGGCTGGTGATGCAGCAGCACCGACTGCCCAGGGTGGAACGGCGGATCGAACCAGAACCAGCGTTCGTTGGGAAAGTCCGCGCTCATTTTGACGTCGGCGATCAGGAACCGGTCACGGAACACCTGGCCCGAGCTTGCCTCGCCGAGCATGCCGCGAACCGCGCTGCGCGCGCCGTCACAGGCGAGCACGTAGTCGGCACGGAGACTGTACTCGCCCTCCGGCGTGCTGACGGTAAGATCAACGCCGTCCGGGCTCGAGACCAGCCCGGTGACCTTGTTCTTCCACCGGATCTCGAGAGTGCCGATCGCCTTCGCGCGCTCGAGCAGGAAACCTTCGACATAGTACTGCTGCAGATTGATGAACGCCGGGCGGTGGTGGCCGGTCTCGGGCATGAGGTCGAAGCTGAATACCAGCCGGTCGCGGAAGAACACCTTGCCGGTGTTCCAGCTCACGCCTTTTTCGACCATCCGGTCGCCGCAGCCGAGCCGGTCGAAGATCTCGAGAGTTCGCTTGGCGAAGCAGATCGCGCGCGAACCGGATGACAGCGTGTCATCATCGTCGAGCACCGTCACCGGGGCACCACGCTGAGCAAGGTCGATGGCGAGCGCGAGGCCGACCGGACCGGCGCCGATGACGATCACCCGATGCCGCACCGGATGGCGCGCGTCCTGGTCAGGGCTTCTCCGGTAATCGAACTTCAGCCGCTGATAGTCGATCTCCATCGCGCGGGATTGATACCGCGGATTGGGCGCGTTTGTCTCTCAGTGGCGCAGGTTCCGCCGCCGGGGTGCCGGCGGAGACCTGCCGGGCGGGCAGAGAGAGGCAGGTCTCAGCCGCTCAGCGCGACCGGAGGCAACCCGGAAGAGGGCATGGTAAGGTGGCGCATGGTCGTGATGTAGCGGTTGAGTGTGTCGGAGATGGCGCCGCGCGCGAGCATGACTTCGATCAACCGGAACCGGCCACGCGCGGCGATCGCACGTTGCAAAGCCACGGCCAGTTCGCGGCGGGTGGTGACGCGCTCACCCACACCACCGAGCGCCGCAGCAAGATCTGCGAACCGCCACTCGTCCAGAAGATTGTAGCGGCCCTCCGGCTGGAAGGTCCGGAGCATCTCCCAGCTCGCGTTGTTGAAGACGATCACCATCGGATCCCAGCCGTAGCGGCGGCAATTGCCAAGCTCCCAGCCGGTCATCTGGAAGGCGCCGTCGCCGACCAGAATCAATGGCCGCCGCCCGGACGCTGCCTGCAGGCCGAGCCCTGCCGGCACGCCGAAGCCCATCCCGACATAGTAGCCGGGGGCGACCAGATCGGTCGGGCCGATCTCGGTTGCGGTGAACAGGCAGTCGCCGGTGTCGGCGGCCATCGGCATCGCCCCGTGACGGTCGAACAGGTCGTTGATCGCGCGCACGATATCGCGCGGCGTGATCGGCGAATCGTCGGCGGCCAGACCGCGGGGATACGCCCCCCTGGCGGTCGCGTTCAGCCGGGTATCGTGGCGTCCATCACGCTCGCCTCGGAAGCGTTCGGTCAGCGCCGCAACCAGCGCCCGGAGGGGGATCTCGTGATAGGTCCGGTGGCCGATCCGAACGCTACGGTCGGCGGCCAGAACGGCGCGCCGCAAGTCGATGTTGCGCGCCGACACGCCGAAATTCGTATCGCACAGGATCACGCCGAGCAGCAGCAGGAGATCTGCGTCTTCCACCACCCGGGCGACCTCCGGGTCGCCGGCGGCGCCGAGATAGGTGCCGACGAGCGGCGCCTCGCCATCGGCAAACAGCCCCTGGCCCATGAAGGTGGTCGCGATCGGCACCCCGAGCGCGCGCGCAAGATCGGCCAATTGACGCTCGAGCCCGAAGCGCCGGACCTCGACATCGGCAACGATCACCGGTCGGGCAGCCCGCGCGAGACGATCGAGGATGTCTTCGGCACAGGCCGTCACCGCTTCGGGGTCATAGGGCATCGGCTGCGATCGCGCGACCGCAACGGAACTCATGGCGGGGAGGTCCCGCGGCAGCTCGAGATAGACCGGCCGGGACAACTCGCGGCAGTTCCTGAGGACCCGCCCGATCAAGGCCGGAGCGGTCAGCGGGTCATCGAGCCTGGCCTGGTCGCAGGTGACCTCCCGGAAAACGCGAAGCTGGCTGTCGAGCGCCTTGGCCTGATGGTGGAGCAGCAAGCCGGCGTCGCTCTCCCCGGTGCCGGGGCCGCCGGCGAGCACGACCAGCGGCGATTTCTCGGCGTAGGCGCCGGCGGTGACGTTGACGAGGTTGAAGCCGCCGGCACCAAACGTCACCGCGGCGACACCGAGTGCCTGGCCGCGATAGCGCCCGGCGGCGTCGGCCGCGAAGCCGACGCCCGGCTCGTGGCTCAGCGTATAGAGCGGGAGAATCCCGGAATCCTCGATCACCTTGAAGAACGGCAGGATGAAGTCGCCGGGAATACCGAAAATTTCCCCGGCGCCATGATCCTTGAGCGCCTGCAACAGGGCTTCGGCTAACCGCATGGCACGCGCCTGCTGATAGCGGGAATTTCGGGCGGGTGAAACCGGCGCCCCCCGCCCGGCGCCCCAACCTCCGGCGCCCCCCGCCCTGCGCCCCAACCTCCGGCGCCGGGCGCCTCCAGGTTCAGGTCCTCAGCACATCGTGCCGTCCAGGGCGGCGAGAATGGCGGCGATGCCTTTGGCGTGCCAGCGCTGGACCGCCCGGGCGTCGGCGCCGAGCACGGTCCCCAATCGCCGCCAGGAGAAGAGATGCTTGCCGGTCAGCGGGCTGACGAGGGCACGCGCGCCGACGATCCGCCGCAGCACGTACTTCTCCTGCGGAATAAGGCTGATCCAGCCGAGCGCCTCGTCCATCCTGCTGATTGCGGAGGCGCCCGGAACAGCCGGGCGGAGACGCGCGCCCGACCAGCCATAGGCGTCCACCGCGGCGCGCACCACCGGCCATCTGCTGGCGCGCACATCCGTGCGCGGGCCCGCGCCAGCCGGCAGGGAAAGCAAGGTCGCCCCGGCCTCCTCCAGCCGTTCGATCAGGGAATCGGCGGTATGGCCCGCCCCGCCACCACCCGGTCCCGCGCCATTACTCGAAGATCCGATCATGCGCCCCGTCTCTGCTTGCCCGAAGCCGTCCCGATCTGCGAACTCAACGTCTGCGAACTCAACGTCTGCGAACTCAACGTCCGCCAACTCAACCGAGATCCGCACCCCGCCATTCCTCGAGCGCGTGACAGAGGTCGCAGACGAAGCGGTATCTCGAATCGACGTCGAACATATTGCGGCAGCGGAGGCAGCGGCGGCGGAAGATGGCCGGCTGCTCGCTCGCGCGCCGCAGACTCCGGAACTTCACGCGGGTCGCCATCGCCCGTGCCGCCACCGCGTTAATCGTCCGCCCCAAGGCGTCTGCGACGTCCTGTTTGGTATGGCCAGTGGCGGCCATCAGGCGCATCTGCTCGTCTTCCTGAGGGTTCCAGTTGGGATAGCGGGAAGTGTCCATCCGATCTCTCTTTGTCGGGTTGCGCGATCAAGCCGGTGTGCTGGTTCACGAAGTCGTCGGCGGTTACGGCAGCGCCGGTTGCTTCGCGGATGCGGCGGAGGACGGGTGGTGGCGGAAAGCGCAGCCCGGCGGCGTAGCGGTGCACGGTGCGGACGCTGCTGGCGCCGCGAAGCCCGATCAGTTGAGCGAGCTGCTGGTAGGTCAGGCGATGCAGGCTGCGATACTGTTCGAGCGTCATGAACCCAGAAACTGTGGCCATGATGGCCACGTTGTCAACTATTGATTGATAAAATTGGGTTGGATTTCGGCCATGGCTTTAGCCATTATGGCCATATGCGAATCGGACCCCCACCCCCCCGCTCCCGCGTCGACGAGATCCGCTTGGCGCGCGGGCTGAAAAACGCCGAGCTGGCGCGCCGCGCCGCGCTCGATCCTTCGACCCTGCACAAGATCGTGAGCGGCCAGCGCGGCGTCAGCCGGCATTTCTCCGAGCCGATCGCAGCCGCGCTCACGGTGCGCCCGGAGGAGCTGTTCGCCCGGATCGGCAGCCCGATCTCAGTGCCGGGCCGCGGTGAAGGCGCCGCACCCGAGAGGACACTCGTGCCCTCTCCGGCCGGATCCTTGGCCCCTCCCCCGGGCCCGGCAAGGGAACCGGCCCAGGATGCCGCGCTCTCCAGCGACGTGCCGGTTTACGGCACCGCAGAGGCCGGACCCGAAGGTGCGTTCCATCTCAATACCGGCGAGCCGATCGACTGGGCACGGCGGCCCGCCGGCCTCGTCGGCATGCAGGGCGTATTCGCAATCTACGTCGAGGGCGATTCGATGGTGCCCTGGCGCCAGCCGGGGGAGCGTGTCTTTGTGCATGAGAGGCGTCCGGCAGCGCCGGGATGTCACGTGATTGCCGACGTTTGGGAGCGGGAGAAAGGGCATCCGCCGCGTGCCTTCCTCAAGCGCCTCCTCCGGCGCACCGCGACGCGTGTGGAGCTCGAGCAATACAACCCGGCGAAAGTCATCACGCTGGAGGCCGAGCGGGTCGGGCGGCTCTATCGGGTGATCGAGTGGGAAGAGGTGCAGGGACTTTAACAGGGCCGCGCTGCCGTGATGGAGGCCGGCCGGATCGCAGCGACCGGGCCTGCCGTGCCGGTGGCGTCTCATGCCGTTGACGAGGAGAGGTCCGTCCAGTGATGCGGGCGATCGTAGTCGGTGCCGGGATCCTCGGCGCGAGTGTTGCCTTTCACCTTGCACGCGCGGGTGCGGCGGTCACGATCGTCGATGCGGCGCACGCCGGGCGGGCGACGCAAGCCGGGGCGGGAATCGTCTGTCCGTGGGTCAGTGGCATCGAAGATGGCGCGTTCTATGCGCTCTATGCGGCGGGCGCGCGGCACTATCCGTCGATCATTGCCGAACTCGGCGATTTCGGCGAACGCGACACCGGATATTCGCGTCTCGGCGCGCTTTGCGTCGCCGAGGATCCGCGGGCGCTGGCGGCGATCGAAGCGCTCGCACGCCGCCGCGCCGCGGCGGCGCCGGAGGCAGGCGAAGTCCTGCCCATTCGTCCGGAGGCGGCGCAGGCGGCCTTTCCGCCGCTGGCAGCGGGGCTCGGGGCGGTCATCGTCACCGGCGGCGCTCGCGTGGACGGGCGGAGGATGACAGCTTCACTGATCCGCGCGGCCTCGCGTCTCGGCCTCGTCGAGCGGCAGGGTAAGGCGACGCTGATCGCGGAAGGAGGGCGGGTGAGCGGGGTCCGTGTGGGCGGAGAGACGCTCGCCGCGGATCTCGTGGTCGTCACCGCGGGTGCCTGGGCACCGCAGTTATTGCAGCCGCTCGGCATCGCGCTACCGATCGTGCCGCAGCGTGGGCAGCTCGTGCATTTCGGGCTCGAACGCCAGGACACCGGAAGCTGGCCCGTCGTACTGCCGATGAGCACGCATTATCTGGTGGCCTTCGAGGGCGGCCGCATCGTCGCCGGGGCGACGCGCGAGGATGCGGGCTTCGATCATCGCGTGACCGCACGGGGCCTCGCCGAGGTTCTGGAAGAAGCGCTCAGGATCGCCCCGGGCCTCTCCGCGGCAACCGTGATCGAGGCCCGTGTCGGCTTCCGTCCGCTGGCGCCGGACCATCGGCCGCTGTTGGGCTGGGCCCCCGGCGTCGCGGGGCTTTTGATCGGCAACGGTCTCGGCTCCGCCGGCCTGACGATCGGGCCATACGCCGGCCGGTTGCTGGCCGGAATGGCGCTCGGCGAGACTCCGGAATTCGATGCGGAGCCGTTCCGCGTTGATCGCCCGCCGACCGGCGCCGAGCAGGGTTTGCACGTCCTCCGCTGAGCCGAAGCCTGATCCCGCTATGCGACGTGCGCCAGCCTCGCTACCCTCTCACTCTCCGCCGTCCGTCGCGGAGCAAACCAT
>JBOHMK010000270.1:0-3986 GCA_050730115.1 Acetobacteraceae bacterium | reverse complement strand
ATGGGGCTGATCCTGGCCTTTCAATCGGCGGTTTCTCTGCGCGTTTTCGGTGCCGTCATATTCGTCGTGAACGTGGTTGCAATCGGTCTCTTTCGCGAGCTCGGACCGCTGATCGCGGGGGTGATCCTGGCCGGGCGCACGGCTTCGGCATTTGCCGCCGAGATCGGCACCATGAAGGTCAACGAGGAAGTCGATGCCCTCTCCACGATGGGCCTCGACCCGATGACGATGCTGGTGCTGCCGAGGCTGATCGCGGCCGTGCTGGTGATGCCGATGCTAACGATTGGCCTCGAGCTCGCGGGCCTGGTCGGCATGATCGTGGTGCTGCACGTGTTCGGCTACCCGCCCACGGTGGTCATCAACCAGGTGCAACAGGCGGCGACCATCGGCGACTTCGTGGGCGGGCTCGTCAAGGCGCTTTGCTTTGCGGCGGTGGTCGCGGCCATCGGTTGCAGCCGCGGCCTCGCGACCGGGCGCGGGCCACGCGCGGTCGGCATCTCGACCACGGCGGCGGTAGTCGGCGGGATCGTCGCCACCATTCTGCTGGACGGGGCCTTCGCCCTGATCTTCTTCCGGCTTGGACTATGAAAAGTGCACGTGGCGGGCCGGTGGTACGCGCGGAAGGAGTCGCGCAGCGCTTCGGATCCAGGACCATCTATCATGACGTCTCGTTCACCGTCGAGGAAAGGGAAGTGTTCGTGATTCTCGGCGGCTCCGGCTGCGGCAAATCGACGTTGATGAAACAGCTCATCGGGCTTTTGCCGCCGAGTGCCGGCGCCATCGAAGTGCTGGGTCACGACATGGTGAGCGAGCGCGCACGCGTGCTTCCGCATATCGGCGTGATGTTCCAGGCCGGCGCACTCTTCGGCTCGATGACCCTGATCGAGAACGTCATGCTGCCGCTGGAAATCTATACCGCGCTCTCGGCTTCGGCGCGGGCCAGCGTGGCGCGGACCAAGCTCGGCCTGGTCGGGCTGGCCGAGGCGGAGGCTCTGCTGCCGGCCGAGATCTCGGGTGGCATGGCCAAGAGGGCCGGCATCGCGCGGGCGCTGGCGCTGGATCCGCCGTTGCTGTTCCTCGACGAACCGGGAGCCGGGCTCGACCCGATCACCTCTGCCGGCCTCGACAAGCTGATCCTCGAGCTGCGCGCGGCGCTCGGCGTTACCTTCGTCGTCGTCACGCACGAGCTGGCATCGATCATGGCGATTGCGGATCGCTGCATCATGCTCGACCGCGGCGCACAGGGATTGATCGCCGAAGGCAGGCCCGACCGATTGAAAGCCGAGAGCACGAACCCGATCGTGCGTGCATTCTTCAATCGTGAGGTGCTGTGATGGGATCACGGGCGATCTATCTGCGCGTTGGCATTCTGCTCGTGCTCGGAATCGGGGCGGTGGTCGCTCTGGTGCTGTTCCTGAGCGGCGAGAATTTCCGCAACGCAGTGCAGATGGAGACCTACTTCAATGAGTCGGTGCAGGGGCTGAATGTCGGCGCACCGGTAACCTACCTTGGCGTCACGATCGGGCGGGTGACGGACATCGGGTTGGTTTCGGCCGAGTATTTCCGCAACGCACCGCCCAATCTCAGACGCGCGACCTACCGGATGGTGTTCGTCCGTTTTGTTATCGATCCGAGCCGGGTCGGCCGGGCGCTCTCCGACACACGCCTCGAGGAGGCGGTAAAGGTCGGGTTCCGCGCCCGCATCATGACGCAGGGGATTACCGGGATCAGCAATCTCGGGCTGGATTTCGTCAATCCTCAGAGATTCCCGCCGCTCGAGGTGCCATGGTCGCCCCGTTATCCTTATGTTCCCTCGATCCCGAGCACGATTTCGCAGGTGCAGACGGCCGCCGAGCAGATCGCGAATCAGCTCAAGAGCATCGACTTCAAGGACATGGCAACGGCCCTGGTCGGGCTGATCGAAACCCTGCAGCAGGAGCTGAAAAGCGGCCAGACCCATCAGACCCTGGCGGCGACGCAAGCGCTGCTGAGCAGTCTGCAAAGCGCGGTTGACCAGGCGGATCTGCCGGGGCTTGCGGTCGGAATCCGGGAGGACAGCAAGGCGTTGAGCGCGCTCTTGAGCGGCGGCAAACTCGAAGCGATCGGCACCAACGCCGACAAGGCGGCGGCCGAGATCGCCGCCGTGGCGCGCACGCTGCCGCCGCTGATCGCGGCACTGTCGCGGACGGCCGAGCGCACCAACACCACGACGGCGGAGTTCGAGCGGCGGATGATCCAGATTTTGCAGGACCTGGCGGCGACCGCATCGAATTTGCGGGAGACCTCCGATGCGCTGCGCACCTATCCGGCCGGCGCGCTGTTTGGCGGGCCGCCGCCGCGGCGCAACAACGCCACCGGCAATGTCAATTCTTCCGGAAACGGAAGATGAGGCGGAGGGCGGCTGTTCTCGGGCTGCCGACACTGCTGGCGGGATGAACGAGCGTTCTCAACCGGCCCTACCTGCAGCGCCAGGACTGGGCGCTCACCGTGCCGCCGCCGCCGGCCGGGCCGAAGCGGCGGAACGGCACGGTGCTGCTGGTGCGGAGCGTCCAAGCGGCGCCGTCGCTGGGCGACCGCGGACTGAAGACGCTGGCTCCGGATGGCCTGATGCACACCGATTTCTACAACCGATGGGCAGTGCCGCCGGCGGAGGGCGTGGGCGCGGCGCTACGCCAGTATCTCGCCGCCAGCGGACTGTTCGAAGCTGTCCTGGCCCCCGGCAGCCTGGCATCGGCGAGCCTGACCCTGGAGGCCGAGCTGACGCAACTCTGGGTCGAGCCGGCCGCTGGGCGAGCGGTGGCTTCGCTCTCGATCGTCCTCCTGGCAACGGCTTCGGCAAATACCCGGGTGTTGCTGCAAACGACCGAGCGGGGAACGAGCCCACTCTCCCCGCATGCTGATCCGGCAGCAGAAGTCGATGCGCAGCTCGCCGCGCTCGCCGAGGTGTTCCGTCGGACGGCGGCAGCGCTTGCGCGATTCGCGTAAGTGCTGCCGTGGCAGTCAGTACATGTGCTGGCCGCCGTTGATCGACACCGTCGAGCCGGTGATGAAATCGGCATCGTCGGCGGTCAGGAACACGACCCCGCGCGCGATGTCTCCGGCGTGGCCGAGACGGCCGACCGGGATGCGCGCGATGATCTTCTGCAGCACGTCAGGAGGAACCGCTCGGACCATATCAGTATCGACATAGCCCGGGGCGATCGCGTTGACCGTGATACCGTAGCGCGCACCTTCCTGCGCGAGCGCCTTGGTGAAACCGTGGATACCCGACTTGGCCGCGGCGTAGTTGACCTGCCCGTACTGGCCGGCCTGGCCGTTGATGCTGCCGATATTGACAATGCGACCGAATTTTCGCTCGCGCATGCCATCGAACAGCAGCTTGCAGAGATTGAAGCAGGAGCCAAGGTTGGTATCAATGACCGAGTCCCACATCTGGCGGGTCATGCGGGCCAGGGTGGCATCGCGGGTAATGCCGGCGTTGTTGACCAGGATCTCGATCGGGCCGTGCGCTGCGGTAATCCGCCCGACCGCCGCCTCGGCCGCAGCAAAGTCGGAGACGTCGAACCGCTCGGCCGGAATGCCGGTCCCGGCGGTGAAACTCTCGGCTGCCTTGTCGTTGGAGGCGTAGCTCGCGACCACGTTCCTGCCAGCGAGTTTGAGGGCCTTGCTGACCTCGGCACCGATGCCGCGCGTGCCGCCGGTGACCAATGCAAGTCGTGGCATGGGATTCTTCCTTTTCCGAGAAGGTGAAGTTTCGCCGGGCAGCTTGGATCAGTATGGCCGTTGGCGGAATCGCGGGGCCATCCGCCAAGGTCATGAAACTGATCGAGAGAACAAAGTGGAGCGTGGTGATGAGAAATCATCACGCTTGTCTCTAGCGGACGGGAGCGGCGTGCGCGCGGCTGGAGCGGACGTCGCGCCGGAGCGCCTGATAGGCGGCGAGACAGGCAACGTCCACAATCTGGCTGACCGAGGCGTCGAGCGGC
>JBOHMK010000269.1:0-12662 GCA_050730115.1 Acetobacteraceae bacterium | reverse complement strand
GAGCAGCGCATCGTCCGCGCTGGCGCGGAGCGGCCGGCGCAGGTCCGCCGAATCGTCCTGACCGAGGCACATGTAGAGCGTGCCGGTGCAAGTCAGCCGCACACGATTGCAGCTTTCGCAGAAATTGTGCGTCATCGGCGTGATGAAGCCGATGCGCCTGCCGGTTTCCGCGATGTTGTAGTAGCGGGCAGGACCGCCGGTGCGGTAATCGGTCTCGGTCAGGGTGAAGCGACGTTTCAGGCGCGCGCGCACCAGGGAGAGCGGCAGGTACTGCTCGAGGCGGTCGGCGCTGATCTCGCCCATCGGCATCGTCTCGATCAGGCACAGATCGAAGCCCTGCTCGCCGCACCATTCGAGCAGACGATCGAACTCGTCTTCGTTGACGCCCTTGAGGGCGACGGTGTTGATCTTGATGGCGAGCCCGGCCGAGCGCGCGGCGGCGATTCCGTCGAGCACCTGCTCCATCCGGCCCCAACGGGTGATGGCGGTGAATTTTTCGGCGTCCAGCGTGTCCAGGCTGATATTGATCCGCCTGACACCGGCGGCGCGAAGCGCTTCCGCATGGCGGGCAAGCTGGGTCGCGTTGGTGGTGAGCGTGAGCTCATCGAGACCGTGGCCGAGCCGCGCCCCGAGACTTTCGAACAGCCGCATCACGTTTTTGCGGACCAGAGGCTCACCGCCGGTCAGGCGCAGCTTCTTCACGCCGAGGCGGATGAAGAGAGCGCATACCCGGTCGAGCTCCTCGAGCGAGAGGACATCGGCCTTGGGGAGGAAGGCCATGTCCTCCGCCATGCAATAGACGCAGCGCAGATCGCAGCGATCGGTCACGGATACGCGGAGGTAGGTAATGGTTCGGCCGAATGGATCGATCATCGCTTGCCCGTCATCGTGTGAGGGGAGATCTCGGGCCGGCGGACGCGCTGTCAAGGTCGTGCTCGGGCAGCGCTTCGAGATGGACCACGGCGACGTTCACCGTGACCTTGCCGGCGTGCTCGAAATTCACCGTCACGCGGCTTCCGATTGCCGACTGCACCTGCCCCACTCCCCAGTCCGGCCGCTCCGGATGGCGGACGAACTGACCGGGGGCGAACGATGATCCGGCGCCTGAAGACACGGGCTTTCTCCGTCTCGATCCTCATGTAACATGGTCGCTTTCTCCGTCCAAGGTCTCGACCGTGGGGGGACAGCGGCGTCATCGCCGCCTGAGGCACGACTCGGCTGGCAAAGGCGTGAACCGTGGCGGCAGAAACGGCAGACGCTCCCTCGACGGTCTTCGGAGCCGAAGCGTTGCGGCTTGCCGAGATTCTGTGCGCGCGGCTCTGCCACGACATTGCGGGACCGCTCAGCGCGCTGACCGGATCGCTCGAGCTGGCAGGCGAGGCGGATAGCGGCATGGCCGAGGAGGCGACCGGGATGGCGCGGGAGACGGGCCGGACGCTCATTTCCCGCCTCAAGTTGCTGCGTGCGGCGTGGGCCGGCGACGGGACCGCGCTCGATCTCTCTTCGCTCACGGAGCTCGCAGAGGGGCTTCCGGGGCGGCGGCTTGCGCTGGATCTCTCGGCGCTGCCACCGGACACCGTGTTCGATCCGGAGGTCGGGCGGGTCGTGCTCAACCTGGTGCCGCTGGCCGCGGAGGCCTTGCCGGCCGGCGGGACGATCTGGCTCGGCCGGGCGGAGCGAGATCTGCTGGTGGGCGTGAGCGGTGCGCGCAGCGCCTGGCCGGCAGGGCTTGGTGCCGCACTGGCAGGCCGGGTGAGCTTCGGGAGCCCGCGCGAGGTGCAGGCGCCGTTCACGGTCGTGCTGGCGCGTGCGGCAGGCCTTGCGCTTTCGATTCTGATGCCGGCCGGGCCGTCGGTGCCGGAGGAGGCGCCGCCGCTCGTGCTCGGGCTTTCCCGACGCGGCGCTTCGCCTTGATTACCGCGTGCGGCTTCGGCAACAATGGCAGATGCGCGACTTCTCTGATCTGAGCGAGCGTGAGATCCTGGCGCTGGCGATCAGCAGCGAGGAAGACGACGGGCGCATTTATGCCGACATCGCCGAGGAATTGCGCCGCGATTACCCGGGGACGGCGAGCGTGTTCGTGGAAATGGCGGCCGAAGAGGGCGAGCATCGACGGCAACTGATCGAGCTCCATCGGCAGAAGTTCGGGGAGCACATCCCGCTGATCCGCCGCAATGACGTGCGCGGCTTCATCAGCCGCCGCCCGGTCTGGCAGATCCGGCCACTTGGCCTGGATACGGTGCGCAAGCAGGCGCAGCTCATGGAATACGAAACCACGCGGTTCTACCGGCGGGCTGCAGGTCGGACATCGGATGCATCGATCCGCAAGCTGCTCGGAGACCTGGCCGAGGCCGAGGTAGCGCACGGACAGGCGGCGGACCGGCTGGTCAAGGAGAATTTGCCGCGGGCGGTGCGCGAGGAGGAGGATCAGACCGAACGGCGGCTGTTCGTGCTGAGGGTGATCCAGCCGGGGCTCGCCGGGCTGATGGATGGCTCCGTTTCGACTCTGGCACCGGTCTTTGCCGCGGCGTTCGCGACCGGGCGTTCGTGGGACGCCTTCGCGGTCGGGCTGGCGGCCTCGATTGGCGCCGGTATATCGATGGGCTTCGCCGAGGCGCTTTCGGACGACGGCAGCCTGACCGGACGTGGCGCCCCATGGGGACGCGGGGCGATCACCGGCATCATGACCGCGCTTGGCGGCATTGGCCATACGCTGCCGTTCCTGATCGGCTCGCTGCACAGCGCGATTGCGGTGGCGATTGTCGTCGTCATTGTGGAGCTGCTCGCGATCAGTTGGATCCGCTGGAAATTCATGGAGACGCCGCCGGTTGCCGCGGCCTTGCAGGTGTTGCTCGGCGGCGTCCTGGTGTTTGCAACGGGAATATTGATCGGCAGCAGTTGACTGGGCGATGGCCGCAGCATGGCGTCGGCGGCGCGAGGGAGCGATCCGCCAACGCCATGAGTGAGCCGGTGCCGGTTCAGAACGTCGGCAGGAACCTGAAGGAGACGCCCTCCCATTTCCCGGCGATCGCACTGAGCTTGCCGTTGGCCATGTTGGAAAACACAAAGGTGTTCAACCGGCGCTGGAAGTCGGGCTCACCGCGACGGAGCCCGATGCCGAAATAGCCCTTGCGGAAGGCGAATTTCACCTGCACGTGCTTGTCCGGATAGGGTTTGATCAGCTCGGCGGCGAGAACGTCGGCGGGGCCGATCGCATCTACCTGGCCGGTGGCCAGGGCGGCCAGAGTGGCGCTGTCATTCTCCAATGGGACGAGGTGTATACCTGAAATCTTTTGCTTCTCCAGCATCTGCTCGCTGATCGTGCCGCGAGTGACACCGACCCGCTTCGCTTTCAGGTCTGAGAAATCCTTGATCTGCTCCCCTGCCTTCCCCGACGATCACGTTTTGATGTTCGCCATAGGGAATGGAGAAAGCCGCCGTGTTGGCGCGTTCCGGGCCGATGCTGAAGCTCGAAATGATGACGTCCGCCTTGCCGGAAAGCCGGGTCGGGATGCGGCTCGCGCCGTTGACGGAGACGATCTCGAGCGTCACGCCGAGGTCCTTGGCCAGAAGCTTGGCCACATCCACGTCGGCACCGTCGGGCTGCACCTCTTTGTTGGTGATGCCGTAAGGCGGCACCGAAAGATCGATGCCAACGAGGATTTTTCCCGTTTCAGAATTTTGTCGAGCGTGTCCGGCCCTTGAGCGGCGGCCGGCCGGGGCACCGCCAAAACCCCGAGTGCGAGCAGGCCGACGAGGCCGATGGTGCGGAAGAAACGTCTGCGCATGATCTCTCCTCATTTTCTTCAGGGTGAAGCCGGGTCGAAGGCCGGGGCAATGAACTGCCGGAGTTGCGGCGTGCACGGGCGGGCGAACAATTCCGCCGGCGGGCCGCTTTCATGGATGCGCCCCCGGTCAATGAAGATGATCTGATTGGCGATGGAACGCGCGAACGCCATCTCGTGCGTGACCACCAGGACGCGCTCGAGGCCGTATAGCCAGCCTCTACCGCCCGCCTCAGCGGTGGTGAACTGACAGCTTGAAGTCAGAGTCGGTGAGGCAGAGCCCTCACCCGGCGCTCAGCGCCACCCTCTCGCGGGGCTCCCATCGCGCAAGCGCTACGGGGACCCGCCAGAGGGAGAGGGTGGAAGGATGCTCGGCGTCACCCGGCCGGTTAATTGGTACGGGTGATGTGTCCGGTGCGGGTATCCATGGTGAAACGGGCGACGATATCACCATGGGCGGTGGTATAGGCGAAGCTCACGGTGTGGTCTCCGTTCGGCGTCACGTCGCCGACCTTCCAGTCGTGCTGCCCGCGGCGGAGGAGGATCGCTTCGGCGATGGTGGTGACGTCAGCGGGCGACAGGGCGAGATTAGCCGGGCGATCGAAGAGGTCCCAGGTGTGGGACCGGTGGAGCATGCCGCGGCGGCCCTCCGGCCCTCCCATCCAGCGCTCGCCGCGCTCTGCCATCCAGGAATGCGGGCCGTAGCCGTGCATCATGCGCGGCATCGGGTTGGCCGTCGGCCCCGGCATCGGCTGAGCCGCAGGAGCGGGCGGATCACCGGCAGGCTGAGCGAAGGCCCGGGGGGCGAGGGGCGAGAGGGCGAGGGCACCGGCGCCGGCCAGGGAGGTGGCGGCGACGGCGGCGAGGACGAGCTTGCGCATCGGTTTCTCCGCGAGTGAGTAGGAAGCTGAGTATGGTGAGGACGATCCAGGATGCCTGCGAGAAAGTGCAACGGAGTGCAACGCACCCTGCCGGCACTCGCGGCGGAGCGCTAATCTCCAGGGCGATGGAACCGGCGCAACATATTTTGGTGGTCGACGACGACCGGGAGATCCGGGAGCTGCTGGCGCGGTTTCTGGAGCGGAACCGCTTCCGGGTGACAGCAGTGCGCGACGCACGCGATGCACGCCGGGCGTGGCCACATGCGAACTTTCACCTGGTCGTGCTCGACCTGATGCTACCGGGTGAGAGCGGGCTCGAGTTTGCACGCTGGATGCGCAGCCAGACCGACGTGCCAATCATCATGCTGACGGCGATGGGCGAGGAGACTGACCGGATCGTCGGGCTCGAGCTCGGTGCCGACGACTACCTGGCCAAGCCTTTCAATCCGCGGGAGCTGTTGGCCCGCATCCGCGCCGTGCTGCGCCGTGCGGGGGAGCCGGCGCCGCGGCGGGAGAGCGCGGGTGCCGCGGCGCTCGGTTTTGCCGGCTGGACGCTCGAGCCGGCTAGGCGGCGGCTGCTCAACCCGGATGGCGTGGAGGTCGCGCTGACAGGCGGCGAGTATGACCTCCTGCTGGCCCTGGTCGAGCGGGCCAACCGGGTGCTGACCCGGGACATGCTGCTCGACCTCTTGCGCGGCCGTCAGGCCGGGCCGTTCGACCGGGCGATCGACGTCGCGATCAGCCGGCTCAGGCGCAAGCTCGATGACAACGGCCACCGGGCGCAGCTCATCAAGACCGTGCGCGGTGGTGGCTACGTGTTGGCGACATCGGTCGAGCGCCGGTGAAGGAGTGATCCGGCTCTGGCCGCGGAGCCTTGCCGCGCGCACGGCGGTGGTGCTGCTGGCGGCGCTGATCGCGGTGCAGGTGGCGGGCCTCAGCATCGACGCGATGGAGCGGCGGGACCTCAGGCGGCTGGGCGCGATCCGAGACATTTCGATCCGCCTGGCGACGCTGTATCGCCGGGTGTCCGAAGTGCCATCCGCCGCGCGCGCCGCAGAGGTCGCGGCGATGCCGCTCTCGCCAGGCACGCACGCGGAGATCGCCCCGCACGCAGCGCCGGCCGGAGGGAGCCGGCTGGCGCCGGCGCCCGAGCCCTTGGAGCGGGCGATCCGCGTGGCAATGCACCTGGTGCCGATGCCGCCGTGGCAGCGACCCCCGCAGATGATTATTCTTGGCGGGTTCGAAGCGGGCCGGGTCCTGGTCGGCATGCGCCTTTCGGGCCCGACCGAATGGCTGCTCGTTTCGATGCGGCTGCCGCCGCCGCAGCCTTGGCATTCACCGACCTTTCTGGCCGCCTTCGCACTGATGACGGTGGTGGCGGCGGGGTTCACGATCTGGGCGGTCAGGCGTCTGACCAAGCCGCTGCGCACCTTCACGGCCGCGGCCGAACGGCTCGGCCGCGACGTCCACGCGCCGCCGCTTTCGGAAGAAGGCCCGAGCGAGATCGCGACCGCGGCGGCCGCTTTCAACACCATGGCCGCGCGCATCCGCCGTTTCGTCGAGGATCGCACCTTCCTGCTGACCGCGATGGGGCATGACCTCAGGACCCCGATCACGCGGCTCAGGCTGCGCGCGGAATTCATCGAGGACGACGAGCAACGGCAGAAGCTGATGAAGGACCTCGACGAGATCGAGGCGATGGTTGCGGCGACCCTCGACTTCGGCCGCAATGCGACGGCGAGCGAGCCGGCGGCACCGATCGATCTCGCGCTGTTGTGCCAGACGGTGCTGGACGAGGCAGCGGATGTCCGGCCCGAGGCGGTGGACAGCCTTGCCTATTCAGGCCCGGCACATTGCACGGCACGGGCGCGGACCGGCGCCCTCAAGCGCGCGCTCGGCAATCTCGTCAACAATGCGATCTCGTACGGCGGCGGTGCGCGGCTCACTCTGTTGCCGCCGGAAGCGGGCGCGAAGGCACGGACGGCGCGGATCGAGATCGAAGATGACGGACCGGGAATCCCGCCGGCGGATCTCGAGCGGGTCTTCCAGCCCTTCCAGCGACTTGAAAGCAGCCGCAACCGGGAGACCGGCGGTATCGGGCTTGGCCTTTCGATCGCCCGCGACATCCTGCGCGCGCACGGCGGCGATGTGACGCTTGCCAACCGCCCGAGCGGCGGGGCGAAGGCGGTCGTCACGCTGCCGGTCTGAGCGGGGGCCCCCGCCTCCTCTCCCCGAGAGTGGGGAGAGATGGAGAACAGGGTCGTGGTCGACCGACAACGGGGAGAACTGGTAATCTGGCTCAGGCCGGGAGCGCGACGCCCAGGAGGATGGACGCGTGACAGTCACGCTATGACCGCCAACTTATGACCGCCGACTCATGACCACTGGACCGAGCCCAATTCGCGGCCGTGGCCGGCGAATTCGCCGGGTGATCACGGTTTTCGTCGTGATCCTGATCCTGGTGCCGCTGGTGGCGATCGGGGCGTTCGTCGCCCGTTTCGATCCGAACGCCTATAAGCCCGAGATCGCGGCCGCGATCGATCGGGCGAGTGGACGGAAGCTCAGCCTGAACGGACCGCTCTCGCTCGGGCTTTCGCTGACGCCGGTGATCTCTGCGAGTGACGTGACGCTCGCTAATCCGCCCGGCTTTTCGCGCCCGGAGATGGCGAATGTCTCCCGGCTCGATGCCCAGGTGGCGCTGCTGCCGCTGTTGTCCGGCCGGATCGAGATCCTGAGTCTCTCCCTGGTTCGGCCGGAAATTGCGGTGGAGATCAACCGTGAGGGTAAGAGCAACCTTGCCGTCACGGCGGCTTCCAAGCCGGCCGGGCCCTTCGGGCCGGCCGGGCGGACGGAGCGCGCCCAAGGCAAAGGGCGGCCGGTCGCGATCGGGATCGGCCAGTTCACGATCACCAACGGGAAACTCTCGTGGCAGGACGACCGGAGCGGCCGCCATGGCGTGCTCCTGCTTCGCTCGCTCTCCGCAACCTCCGAGGCAGAGGGGACGAGGGTCCGTGTCAGTGCCGAGGGTAATTATGCCGGGCTCGACTTCAATCTCAAGGGAACCAGTGGCGCATTCGCCCGCCTGATCACGCCGGGCGCCGGGCCAGCCTGGCCGATTGAGCTTGCGATTGCGTCAGGGCCGGCCATGGTGAAGCTCTCGGGCAGCGTGACCGATCCGGCGGCCGCCCGAGGCTATCACCTGGCGGTAGAGGCCGATCTGCCAGCGGTCGCTGCGCTGGCCCCGCTATTGCCCGGAGTGACGCTGCCACCGCTTCACGGGGTCACGCTGTCAGCCGACCTCGCCGATACCGGCACCGGGCGGCCGGAGGCGAGCAACGTCTCGCTCCGCGTGGGGGCGTCGGACCTTGGCTCGCTCCGGCCGGGGCTGAAGCTCACTTCGCTTTCGCTGATCGCGCCTGCGCTCGATCAGCCGTGCAAGCTCACGATCGCGGGGACGCTCGGGGCGACGCCCTTCAACCTGACGGCGACGCTCGGCCCACCGGCGGCGCTGCTGCCGGCAGGGATCGGCCCGCCTCCGCCGGCGGCGCCCTGGCCGCTCGCGATCCGGGCAGCGGCGGCCGGCGCAGACTTGGCGATCTCGGGAGCGATGACGCGACCGGCCGAGCTGGCGGGCGCAAATCTTGCCCTGTCGGCGCAAATTCCGGAACTCGCCAAGCTGTCCCCGTTCTTGGGGTTTGCGTTGCCGGCGCTCTCACCGATGACGGTGAGCGGGCAGATCGCCGACGCCCAATCCGGTTGGCGGCAGTGGGTGCGGCTTTCGGCGCTCACGCTCGCGGCGCCGGAAGGCGATCTGACCGGCCATGCGACCCTTAGTCTCGCCGGGGCGCGCCCGGCGATCAGCGGGGCGCTGAGCGCCGGACGGCTCGATCTCGATCGATTGCGCAAGGCGCTGGCGGCGGCATCTCCGGCGTCGCACGGCGCACCGGCACGGGCGACGCCGGCGGGCCCGGCTTCGGCCCGTGAGGCACGGCTCATACCGGACACACCGCTTCCGTTCGGCGCCTTGAAAGCGATCGACGCCGACCTCTCCTTCACCGTCGGCCATCTGATCGCCGGCGGAGCGCAATATGCCAATGTCAACGGCAAGCTCTCACTCAAGGACGGTAAGCTGGTGCTGGCGCCTTTCGCGGCCGACGCCCCGGCCGGGCACGTTCAGCTTACGGCCTCGGCCGATGGTGCAGCAGCCAAGCCGGCGGTTGGGATGACGCTCGAAGCGCCGACCCTGGCGTTGGCGCCGCTCCTGACCTCGTTCGGGCTGCCAGGGCGAGCCATCGGGACGGTCGCAGTGCGCGCCGACCTCAAGGGAACCGGGACGACGCTGCACGCGATCGCGGCCGGGCTGAATGGGCGGCTTGGAATTGCGATGGCGGGGGGGAGCGTGGATCGAAGCGTGCTCGGCGATCTCTTCGGCCCGGTGCTGCAGCGGGCGAAGGTGCCGGCGGGAATGCTGGGCAAGGGCGCGAGCGAGGTGCGCTGCGTTGCGGTCCGGATCGACGCGACCGGCGGCACCGGCCAGCTCACCGCGGGGCTGCTCGAAATAACCGGTCTCACCCTGACCGGAAGCGGCAATTTCTGGCTCGGACCGGAGACGCTTGGGCTCACGATGGTGCCGACGCTGCAATATCGCGACAGCCGGCTTGCTCTCCCGGTCAAGGTAGAGGGGAGCTTTCTTTCCCCCAAGGTGACGCCGGAAGCCGCCGAAGCGGGGCGGTCGGCTGCCGGGGTGGCCGGCCGTCTGGTCAATTCCCAGAGCGAGCTCGGGCGATTCCTGAGCGCGCTTAGTGGCGGCAACGCGTCGCATGAGCCGGATTGCGGACCGGCGCTCAGCCTGGCGCGGTTCGGCGCGTCTGGCCCGGCAGCGCCGCCGGCATCTGCGATCGCGCCGACTGGCCCGGGCCCCGCCCACGGCCAGCAGCAGAAGCCAACAAGCCCGCTCGATCTGCTCAAGGGTCTCCTGCACTGATGGAAGGAGTGCGGCGGGTCTGGGGGAACGCGGAGGTCGCCCACGTTACGGGTGGGTTCGCGGTCACTCTCGATGGCCGGCCAATCCGGCTTTCCAGCGGTGCGACGCTCCTTATTTCCAGCCGGCGTCTCGGAGATGCAATCGCCGAGGAATGGGCGACCCCCGCGCATGGCGCAACGATCCGGCGCGAGCAGATTCTGCTGACGCGCCTTGCGGGCGCCTTGCAGGAGTGGATCGCGCCCGATCCGGGGCCGACTATCGCGGCACTCTGCACCTATGGTGCGACCGAGCTGATCTGCTATCGGGCGCCCGGCCCCGAGGCCCTGACGCGCCGCGAGCAGGCGCTGTGGCAGCCCTGGCTCGATTGGGCGAGAGAGACGCTTGGCGCAGCGCTCGAGGTTACCACCGGCGTGATGCCGATCGCGCAACCCGAAGAGCCGCTGGCTGCGCTGAGGCGGGCGGTTGCTCAGTCCGACAGTCCGGCGCTGGCGGCGCTCGGTGTCGCGGTCCCGGCACTCGGAAGCTTGATCCTTGGACTCGCCGTGGTCAGGGGCGAGATCGGCGTGGCGGAGGCGGCAGAGGCGGCGTTCGTCGATGAACTGTTCCAGGCCGAAAGCTGGGGTGAGGATGCGCACGCGGCGGAGCGGCGCGCCGAGATCACCTCCGAGGTTGCGATGGCCGAGCAATTCGTCCGGCTGGCACGGGCATGAACGCACGCCGCCTGTTGATTGCCGGGCTGGTGCAGGGGGTTGGCTATCGCGATTGGATGGTGGTGCGGGCACGGGCGCTCGGCCTCGACGGATGGGTGCGCAATTTGGGCGATGGCCGGGTCGAGGCGATGGTGTCCGGGCCCGAAGCGGCGATCGAGGAGATGCTGAGAGCCTGCCGTCGCGGGCCCGCCGGAGCAGTGGTCGAGCGGATCGACGAGGAATGGGCAGAGGTGCCGGAAGAGCGCGGCTTCTTCCGGAGTTAGCCGCATGTAGCGCCGTGGATTGACCGGCTCAGCAACCTCATTCAAAGGTTCCCGATGCGCGAATTTGAATCTCCCTCAAAGCCGGCGGAAGCAGCCCGCAGCGAGATCGCGGCCCGCGGCCGCGAGGTTTACCGAGATGCGGGCGTCCGGACTGCCGAAGCAGACACCGGTACCCAACGGATTATCGCTCGATTTCAGAGCGCGTGGCCGTCGCAGGGGCTTGGCCGAGTGCTGCTCAGGAACAGCTATTTCGCCAATGTCATCGAGATAGACGGGCTCGGCATTGCGGTATGCACCGACGGCGTCGGTTCGAAGAGTATCATCGCGGATCAGATGCGCAAGTACGATACCATCGGCATTGACTGCGTGGCGATGAACGTCAACGACATGATCTGTGTCGGCGCAAGGCCTGTCTCCCTCGTGGATTATATCGCTGTCGAGCACATGGATGCTGCGATGATCGACGCGATCGGGGCGGGTCTGCATGAAGGAGCGAAAATCGCGAACATCACGGTCTCAGGCGGCGAGATCGCGCAGCTCAAGGACATCGTTTGCGGATTTGATCTGGTCGGCACGGCAGTCGGCCGTGTGGAACTCGACAAGGTGATTTCCGGACGCGACATCAGGGGAGGGGATAGTGTCATCGGGGTGAAGAGCAATGGGATTCACAGCAACGGGATGTCGCTGGCGCGGAAAGCTTTCTTCAAAGGGCCCCGGAGCTATCGTATCGATCACCGGTTTGCGGACCTCAGCGTGAGCCTCGGCGAAGAACTGCTGCGCCCGACCGACATTTATGTTCCCGAAGCACTGGAAATCATCGAGCGGGTGAGCGGACTAAAAGCTCTCATCAACATCACGAGCGACGGACTTTTGAATCTGACCCGCGCCGAGGCGCAAGTGGGATTCGTGATTGACGACCTGATCGAGCCGCAACCGATCTTTTCGCTTATTCAGCAACACGCAGATGTCGATGATGCGGAGATGTTCGAGGTCTTCAACATGGGGATCGGATTCTGTTACGTTGTGTCTCCGGCGGACGCGGAGCTCGCGATCGCAATCCTGAAGAATCATCATCGCGAGGCGCAGCGGATCGGATACGCGGTCCCTGACCCCGAACGTCATGTCCGGATTCCCGCCCGCAACCTGATCGGAAGGCACAAGAGGTTCCGGCAAGGACAGCACGGCGCGGAGAAATGAGGGTTTTGCTGAAAACCCGGGGCAAGGGCTCCGCCCTTGACCCGCCCAATGGGACGTCGGGGGCCTGGGGCCCCAGACCCCCGAACTTCAAACGCAGGGATCCCAAAGGCTTGTCTTTGACGTGGTGCGGGGCAGAGCACAGCATATTGTCCTGGCCGCAGCCGCGCCGGCGCTTTTCAGCAATCTGCACGTGTCGTCGCTTGATTGTGCCTCGCTGGTCGGGCAACTATCCCCGGTGCAACTTTGACCGGGCCGCACTTCGCCCCAAAGCCCCGACCGTGAACACGAGATCGCCAACCACCACAGGAGAGCATCATACCCAGACCCCCATTGCCCGCCCCACCCACGCGTGAGGGCCCGCGTGTCAATGAAGAAATCCGCGCCGAGAAGGTCCGGCTGATCGACGAAGCCGGCGGGATGCAGGGGGTCGTGAACCTCCGTGAGGCGCTCAACCAAGCCACCGCCGTCGGCCTCGATCTCCTCGAGATCAGCCCGAACGCCGACCCGCCGGTGGTCAAGATCCTCGATTTCGGAAAATTCAAATACGACCAGCAGAAAAAAAAGGCCGAAGCCCGGAAGAAGCAGAAGGTCATCGAGATCAAGGAAATCAAGGTCCGTCCCAACATCGATGAGAACGACTACCAGGTGAAGCTGCGCGCCATGCACTTGTTCATCGGCGAAGGCGACAAGGTCAAGGTGACGCTCCGCTTCCGCGGCCGCGAGATGGCGCACCAGGAAATCGGCGTGAAGGTGCTGGAGCGGATCCGCTCCGACATGGAAACCGATACGAAGGTGGAGCAGATGCCGCGGATGGAGAACCGCCAGATGGTGATGGTTCTGAG
>JBOHMK010000268.1:0-4278 GCA_050730115.1 Acetobacteraceae bacterium | reverse complement strand
GTCTTGAAGCGGAACAGCGGCGCCACTGGCCCGAAGGTCTCTTCGCGGAACATTTTGGCGGTGGGCGGCACGTCGGCAAGGATCGTCGGCTGGAAGAAATTCCCGCCAAGCGGATGGCGCTTGCCGCCGACCACGACTTTTGCGCCGCGCTTCACGGCATCCGCAATGTGCTCCTCCACCTTGGTCACCGCCGCCGCGTTGATCAGCGGCCCCTGGACGACGCCGGGCTCGGTTCCGTTCCCGACCTTCATCTTCTCCACCGCCGCCTTCAGCTTCGCGGCGAAGGCGTCGAACACCCCGTCCTGCACCAGGATGCGGTTGGCGCAGACGCAGGTCTGCCCGGTGTTGCGGTACTTGCTCGCCATCACGCCCGGAATCGCGGCCTCGAGATCTGCATCGTCGAACACGATGAAGGGTGCATTGCCACCCAGTTCCATGCTCGTCTTCTTGATCGTCGGCGCGCATTGCGCCAACAGCTTGGCGCCCACTTCGGTCGATCCGGTGAAGGAAAGCTTGCGCACCAGCGGATTCGACGTCAGTTCCGCACCCGTCTCGCCGGACGGCCCGGTGATGATGTTGCAGACACCCGCAGGCATGCCGGCACGCTCCGCCAGCACGCCGAGCGCCAGCGCCGAGAATGGGGTCTGGCTCGCCGGCCGGATCACCCCCGTGCAGCCGGCCGCCCAGCCGGGGCCGGCCTTCCGCGTGATCATCGCTGAGGGGAAATTCCACGGCGTGATCGCCGCGAACACCCCGATCGGCTCCTTCTGCACGACGATCCGCCGCCCCTTGGCATTCTGCGGAATCGTATCGCCATAGACGCGCTTCGCCTCCTCGGCGAACCACTCGATGAAGCTGCCGGCATAGGCGATCTCGCCGCGGCTCTCGGCAAGCGGCTTGCCCTGCTCGGCGGTCATGATCTGAGCGAGGTCCTCGGTATTGGCGATCATCAGGTCGAAGAGCGTCCTCAGGATCGCCGCCCGCTCCTTGGCGAGCCTCGCCCGCCAGGCGGGCCAGGCCCGCGCCGCCGCCTCGATCGCACGGCGCGCCTCCGCCGCCCCCATCGCCGGCACCTCGCCGATCGCCTCGCCGTTCGCCGGGTTCCTGACCACGAGGGTGCGGCCCGAGGCCGCCTCCACCCACTTGCCATCGATCAGGTTGGCCTGGCGGAACAGGCTTGGATCCTTGAGCGGCAGGGGTGAAACGGGGTTCAGCATGGCGGCTCTCCTCCTCTCCGGTCTGGCGGATAGATTAGGCCCGGCCGGGCGCGATGTCAGGGCCGATCGCTCAGTTGCGCCCGCGCCAGGTCCCCAGGTAAGCCACCACCAAGGCGAGCGTCGTCACATCCGCGTAACGCCTGCCGATATCGCGCAGATTGTCGCGATGCGGCCCTTCCTCGATATCGCCGACACAATCCTCCGGAACAATCGTGCGGTAGCGGTAGCTGAAGCTGTCGATCACCGTCGCGCGGATGCAGCCGCTGGTGTTGCAACCCGTGACGATCACCGTATCGACCCGTTCCTTGATGAAGAAGTCGCTCGCCCCGGTATTGAAAAAGATCGACGGCCCCTTCTTGCAGACGGCAAGATCGTAAGCCGGGTCGAACACCCGCTCGTCGATCGCCGCACTCGGGTGGTCGTGCCGGAAGGTCTCCCGGACCGCGGAAATCTTCCAGTAGGGCATCTCGCGTTCGTTCATGTAGGCCGTGTTGCAGGTGACCACCGGAGCGCCCGCGCTTCGCGCAGCTTTCAGAAGCGTTGCCGTGTTCTCGAGCGCACGCATCACCAGCGGCGCACCGCCCAGCGGATAGCGCGCATCGGTGAACGCCTTCATGAAATCGACGACGACGATGCCCGGCTTCTCGCCCCACCCGATCGCCGTATCGCCGTAGCTTCGCCGTTGATAATCGTCAGACACGGACTGATCCTTCCCCGTTCCGGCCCGGCTTGAGGGACGCCGGGTCGCCCGTACGCAAGCGCTTCCCCCGGCGTCTGACAAGGCCTCTCCCCTGCCTCCTGGAGCAGCCCGACCGAACGTTCCCCGCCCCCTCGAAAAGTTGCCCCGACAACTTCCCTCTCTCCCATTGGGAGAAAAGCTCTAACAACTTCTCAGTTCTCTCCCTCGGAGAAGGGTCGGGGGTGAGAGTCTCCCCGCCCGTTGCCCTGTCAGAAATCGAGCCGCGCGATGTTCGGCAGCGGGAAGCCCCCGGCATCGGTCCAGTTCTCGCCGACCACGGCCGGAATCGTGAATAGCACGATCTCCGGCAGCGAGACACCCGGGCTCAGCGACGGCCCGCCTCCGGTTGCCACGATGTTCGGCGTCCCTTGCGGCACCTGAGCGAGCAGCGCCGAACAAACCGCGGTCTGGATGACGCAGCGGTTGAAGAGGTAGTTGCTGCTGACGCGCGGCAGAATCCGCGCCGCACCCGCCGCCGCCCCGCCGGGAATGCCGGCCACGGAGCCGAACAGGTTGGCGCTGCCGCCGGTCCCGAGCACCAACAGGCCACCCGCCGCCATCGTCCCGCTCGCCGCCCCAGGCCCGAGCGCCAGCACGAGATTCGCCCCGCCGGCCACTAGATTCGCGAACGTCGCCGCCCCGCCTGCGGCAGGAAGCTGGATGCGGACAACCGCTCCCCCACCCCCGAGCGGCGCGATCACGCTCGTCCCCAGCTCCTGGAACACCCCGCCGCTAAGCACCTCGAGCACGCTTCCCGGCAAGCTGGGAGCGGCCCCGCTCTGATCGGCAAGCGGCAGGCCGGTCGTGAAAATGTTTCCGGCGAGCGTCAGCGTTCCCGGTGCCGCAATGTCGATGAACGCGGCACTGACCGGGCCCGTAATGGTGAGCGGCACATTGTTCGTGAGCGCGAGTTCCCCCGTTCCACCCGCGACGCTGAACGAACCGAGTGTCGCCACATGGGCGGTGCCAAGGCTCGCGAGCCCGCTCGCTGCGCCGGTCAGCGTGCCGGCCTGCAGGTGGCCGTTCGGCACCGTGATGCTGCCGTTCGGGACCTGCAGGTTCACGGTGCCGGCGCTTGCGATTTGTCCGAACGTGCCGGCGTTGCCAACCGCGAGGTTGCCGGGATGGACATGAAGCGTGATCCCCGTGGGGTCGGTCACGTCGCCGAGCACAGTCAGTCCCGTGGCGTCGGTCAGTTCGAACCCGCCACTCGACGCAAACTCCTCCAGAATTGCCACCTGGTTCGCTTCGCCGAGCGCGACCGACCCCGCGTTGCCCGTGAGAACGCCGACATCGATCAATCCTGAAGCAGTCTCCGTCACCGCACCCGGATCAGCAACGAAGAACGTGCCCGCCGTGACCTGCCCGGTAATCGCCAGCGGCACCCCGCTCGTCAGGGAAAGTTCGGACCCGGCGCCGCTCACCGTGAACGACCCAAGTGCGCTGATTTCCGATCCGAAACCGAACACCGCCAGATTGTTGGCCGTTCCGGTGAGCGTGCCCGCCGTCACGCCGCCACCGGTCGCGACAATCGTCCCGCCGGGAACCTGCAGATTGACGGTGCCGGCGCTGACGAGCGTCCCCGCGGTGCCGCCGCTACCGAGCGTGAGACTGCCGGGGGCAACCTCGAGCGAGATGCCGGTCGGATCATTGACGGCCCCAACCACCGTGAGCCCGGTCGTATCCGTAAGCTCGAACCCGCCGCTCGACGAGAACGGGCCGACAGTCGGAATAACGTTCGCCCCGCCCAATGCGACCGATCCGGCGCTGCCTGCGAGCGTCCCGACATTGAGCGTCGCCCCGGCCGCCTCGATCAAGGCACCGCCGGCGTTCACCAGGAGCGCGCTCACCCCGCTCGCTGCGCCCGTGTTCGGATCCGTGAGGCCGCCCAACTGGTTGGCTCCGGAGATCGTAATCGGTTCGGTGCCAAAAGAAGTAAGCGCCAGCGTCCCGGCGGTGATCGCCGCCAGCAGCGCATCGTCAATCGCCAGCGTCCCGGCCGGCTGCGGCCCGGCACCGACCAGTGCCACCGGCACGCTCGCCGTGAAGGGTGCGATCGAAACCTCGCCACCCGGCGCCTGCAGCGCGCCGAAGACCGTCAGGCTGCCGGTCTCCGTGAAAATGGTTTGCGAGCCCTCAGTCAGGCTATCCGTCACCAGCGCGATCGTGTCGCCCGTCGGCACGGTGATCGGCGCGGTGATCGTCAGCGGCACGCTGTCCACGAGGGTGAAATTGCCGCCCGCCGTGAAAGCCGGAGGCACCGGCGGATCGGGGCTGCTGATAATAGCGGCCAGCGTGCCGATCGCGTTGACGCCCGTGAAC
>JBOHMK010000267.1:0-4238 GCA_050730115.1 Acetobacteraceae bacterium | reverse complement strand
GATAGCGTTGGCGGAATCCGAGGGCGCTCCGCCAACGCTACGAAACCGATCGGGAGAGTAATATCTGCCCGATCACGCCGCTTTGGAAAGACCGATCCCGCAAGCGTCCCAGGCGGCAAAGAATTTCGCCGCTTCCTCAGACGTGAGTGCCGTATTCGGCGGCCGGAGGGTAAGCCAGGCGGGGTCCTGCTCCGCCCGTGCCACCAGTGCGCGCAGCGCCGGAATCGTTGGCACCGTCGTCAACACGTTGCGAAGCGACGTCAGCAGTCGCTGCGCATCTTCCCCCGCCGGCTCCCGCCAATGGGCAACCACCTTGGCGTTGACGGCGCTGGTCACGTTCGCGGCGGCGGTGATGCAGCCCGCGCCGCCCTGCTGCAGAATCGCGGTCAGGCCATCGTCGAACCCGACATAGACCTCGAAATCCTCCGGCCCGAACTCCCTGGCCATGGCAACAGCGTTGGCAAGGTTGCCGCTGCTGTCCTTGATGCCTTTGACCACCCCGGGGAACGCTTTCAACAGCCGCCCGATCAGTGAGAGGCTGAACGGCACCGCCGATAGCCGCGGAAAATGATAGAGATAGATCCGGATCGTCCCGCCAAGCCGCTGCACCACCTCGCTGAAATAGGCGAACAACCCATCATCCGAAGGGTCCTTGTAATAGAAGGGCGGCAGCATCAGCGCGCCGCGGCAGCCGAGTTCGGCGGCGCGACGCGTGAGCAAGACCGAATCGGTGAGCGCCGTCGTCCCCGTGCCCGGCAGGATGCGCTCGGCCGGCACGCCGCGCTCGATGAGCCCCTCGAGAATCGAGAGCCGCTCGGAGATGCCGAAGCTGTTCGCCTCGCCCGTCGTGCCGAGCACTGCGACGTTGTTGCAGCCATTGGCGAACAGATGGCTCGCGCGACGTACCAGCCGATCGAGATCGGCGGAGAGGTCAGTTCGCAGCGGTGTCAGCACGGCCGCATTCACGCCGGCATAGATTCCATCCTGCATCATTCTGATCTCTTCCTTCTCCTGATCTCCGACCCCGTCAATCGGCGCGGCATCCGCCCCGGCCAGGCCACCACATATTCCTCGAGCGCCCCTGCCTCGGTCTCCGGCACCACCCGCCCCGAAACGGACGCACCGGCCCGCTGCACGCCCTCTTGCTCTCCGGTAATCAGCGGATGCCAGGCCGGCAGATCGAGCCCTTCGGCCAGCCGGCGGTAGGCGCAGGAAGGCGGCAACCAATCGATCTCCGCCAAGGTCTCCGGCGTCAGCCGCACACAATCCGGCACCCGGCGGCGGCGATGCGCATAATCCGTGCAGCGGCAGGTCTCGGGATCCAAAAGCCGGCAGGCGACATTCGTGAACGAGAGCGCGCCCGTCGCATCGTCGCGCAGCTTGTGCAGGCAGCAGCGCCCGCAACCGTCGCACAGCGACTCCCATTCGGCCGCCGACATCTCGGCCAGGGTTTTGCGTTTCCAGAAGGGCAGCGAGTCATCCACGGTCCTGGACCCGGACTTCCAGTACTATTCGATCTACTCTCTGCAACCTATTGAAATACACTAACTCTTACTCTCCGATCCACATCCCTGCCGGCGGGATGACGGCTTCGGACCTTAGGCTTCGCCGCTCGCCGGTGGAAGAGGGGCCAGCGGAAGAGGGGAGTGTGCAACGCGGCCGGTCGCTACCCTCCGTAACGCGCCAGCACCGCACGCAGCGGGTTGGCACCCGGATTGTTTGCCTGCATCCCGATGACAACCGCCTCTGCAGCTACAGGCTTGCCGTAATAAGCCTGGTTGGCGCCACCATCGGCGGAAAGAATCGCGCCATTCAGCGAAACCCCCGCGAACAGGCCGCTGTTTTCTGCGAAGGTAACGATATCCGCGTGCAGGGCAGCGGTGGTGCCGCCGCCAATTCCGGCGCCGAAATTGGCGATTGCGAGCGAAGCATCGGCGCCGATCTTGAACTGGCTGTTGATCACGGCGCGCAGCGCGTTATCGTTCATGATCATCATCATGACCGCGGAGTTCTGGACCCCCGCCTGAAGCCCGAGGCTGCCGCTGCCGATCGTGTAGAACGCGGGCGCGGACCACTGGCCAGCGGCGGCCCGGCCGACCAGCACGCAACCGCCGCCAGAGCCGCCGATGATGAACCCGGCGGTGAAGATCTGCGGGCAGATCATCACCGCCCGCGCGCTCTTGAGCGTGTTGCCGAGATCCGGTCCGCTCGACGAACTCATCATCGATTCGACGGTCAGGGTCGAGCGGTCGACCAGCCGCTGTGCGGCGTTCTCATTGTTCGGCGTGGCACAGGCAGCAAGCGAAAGCGCCCCCAGCAGGGCAACCAGCACGAACCGCGTCATCGGCTTTCTCCTCTCTCCCCGATGCTTCCAACCCATTCACCCGAGCAGGGGCGTTCGGCGAATCCGCCCCTCCGGCGACTCCGCGTAGAAACCGGACTCTGCGGCGAAAGCGCGGCATTCGCCAGTCTATTCCAAGGTCTGCGACAACGCCGGCGATCACGGCACCTCCCGAAGCTCCGCCAACCGCGCGGTTGCGGCACCCCAGTTGCGCGCCGGCGGCCCTGGATTCCGGCGCCCCGACGTGGCAGCGTCGGGCTTTCCCCCGGCAGTTTCGGCGCGCGCTCATGAAGCTTCTGATCCCCGGTCCCGTGACCACGCGCCCGGAAGTGCGGGCCGCACTCACGCGTGACTTTGCGCCCTGGGATCTCGATTTTCACCCGCTCTACGCAGGAGTACGCGCCCGACTGCTGCCGATTGCCGGCGTCGGGCCGGAAACGCACGCCTGCCTCCCTCTGCAGGGGTCGGGCCATTTCGTCGTCGAGGCCGCGCTGCGCACCTTCGTCCCGCACGGCGGCAAGGTGCTGGTGCCGATGACGGGCGGCTATGCAGTGCGCCTTGCGCGCCTCGCCCGAGAGTCCGGGCACGAGGTGCTGCAACTACCGATGGGCGAGCGCGAACGCATCGATCCGGTCGCGGTCGCGGCCAAGCTCGCTCAGGATCCCGAGATCAGCCACCTCGCCTTCGTCTATAATGAAACCAGCAGCGGCATCGTGCATGACGCCCAAGCAGTGAGCGCCGTTGCCCGGGGACATGGTCGCCGCGTCATCATCGATGCGGTCTCCGCTTTCGGCGCGCTGCCGCTCGATCTCTCCACTATGCCGGAGGTGGATGCCGCACTTTTCACCGCCAACAAGTGCCTCGAGGGGATTCCTGGCCTCGCGTTCGCGATTTCACCGCGCGAACGCCTCGCCGGCCGCGTCGGCGAGGCACAAAGCTGGTGCCTCGATCTCGCCGACATTTATGTCCATGCCGAGCGCAACGGCACGGGCAGCTTCCGCTTCACACCTCCCGCCCAAGTGCTGAACGCGCTTTCAGTGGCGCTCGATCTGTTCGCCGCCGAGGGCGGCCGCGAGCACCGGCTCGCGCGTTACCAGGCCAATCTCAGGACCTTCGCCGACGGGATCAGAGCGATCGGCCTCAGTCCCTATCTGCCGCGCGCCCTGCAGGGGCCGGTCGTTTTCAACGTCCATGCTCCGGACGATCCGCGCTGGGACCTGCAATCCTTCGTTGACCGGGTGAAAGAGCGCGGGTTCGTCATCAGCAACTTCTTCGACACCGCAAACCCGAGCTTTCGCGTCGGCCTGATCGGTGCGCTCGGCCCCGAGGATTATCGCGAAGCCGTCGCGGCGATCGACGCGGCGCTGAAAGCGCTCGGTATCCGCAATCGCAAGGCGGCGTGAGCGCCCGGGCGTTCCCCCTCCACGATCACGGACTCACCCGGACTTCGACGCCCGTGCCACGCTGGACGGCGCCGCCCAACTCGGCGCGCGCATGAAGAGTGACGTCCTCGGCGAACGCCCAAACAGGCGGCGTCACCCTGAAGCGTGCCGAGACGCCCGCCTGCGGCAGCACGGTTGCCTGCAGGACCGGCCCGCCCGGTTCGACCCGCCATCCCTCCGGCGCTTCGAGCGCCAGCCTGACATCGTGCAGCGTTTCATCTCCGCCCGCCGTCAGGGTCACGCTCACCCTTCCGGGCTTTCCCGAAGGGAACGTGCCTGGCGCACCGACAATCACGCGCCGCCCTCCGATCGCGCTTTCCATCCGGAATGAACCCCTCAGCTTCAGCCCGTCCGTCGCCGAGGAATCGCCCACATAAACCCGATAGGTTCCGGCCGTCTGGTTCCAGCCATCGCCCTGCCAGCACCATGTCTGGCGCGGCTCGATGACGAACCTC
>JBOHMK010000266.1:0-5584 GCA_050730115.1 Acetobacteraceae bacterium | reverse complement strand
TGCTACCTGGACCAGGCGCACTTCGTCTGACCGGCCCGATCTGCAGGCGGAACGGCGTCCGCCGGCGGAAGCGCGGCGGCCGATTGCGATGACGATCGGCATCTTTCTGCTCCGGCGGGTTGGCCTGGCGCTGATCACGCTGGTGCTGCTGAGCCTGATCGTGTTTGCCGGTGCGCAGCTTCTGCCCGGCGATGTCGGGCGGGCAGTGCTGGGGCCGCTTGCGGATCCGCGAGCGGTTGCAGTGTTCGATCACAAGGTTGGCGCCGACCGGCCGATCGTGGTGCAGTACGCAAGTTGGGCCGGCGATTTTCTGGAGGGCGACATGGGTCGCTCGTACGTGCTTCGCGCGCCGGTTGCGCCGTTTGTCATGGCGGCGCTCGGGCGCTCGCTGAAGCTTGCGGGCCTGGCTTTCCTCCTGGTTGTGCCGCTCGGGATCGCAGGTGGGGTGGTTGCCGCCTTGAAGGTGGACCGGCCGCTCGATCGCATCATCAGCATCGGCGGCATTTCGCTCACCGTAGTGCCCGAATTCGTCTCGGGAATCGTGTTGATCCTGCTGCTCGGGGTGTGGCTCCGATTGCTCCCGGTGGGCGCTGCCTGGCCGGCGGGAGCGGGGCCGCTCGAGCAGCTCCGACACCTGATTCTGCCGGCGATCCCGCTGGTGCTGGTCCTGTTCGGCTATATCGCGCGCATGGCCCGCGCCGGCACTGTCGAGGCGCTGGAGTGCGAATATACGCGAACTGCAGTTCTCAAGGGCCTTACGTGGCGGCGGGTCATCTGGCGGCACGTGCTGCCCAATGCGCTCCTGCCGACCATCACCGTGATCGCGAGCCAGCTCGGGTATCTGATCGGCGGCCTCGTGGTGGTGGAAACCCTGTTCCATTACCAGGGCATCGGCAGCCTGATCTTCGTTGCCGCCCGCGACAAGGATTTTCCGATGCTGGAGGGCGGCATCCTGACGATCGGCATCGTCACCACACTGGCCGCCCTGATCGCGGATCTTCTCTACTCGGTACTCAACCCTCGCATCCGCTACGGGGAGAGCGAATGAGGTCGCGCCCCCGCCCGACGAGGGCAGGAGGCGGCCGCCTCGCCGGATGGCTCACGTGAGCGGGGCGATCACGGCGGTCGCGGCGGCGCGCGTGGCACGTAGAGAGCGGCTGGCAGCGCTCGCCCGCTCGCCGGCGATGGTTGCGGGTGCGATTCTGGTAGGGTGGTGGATCTTCTGTGCGCTGTTCGGGCCGCTCTTCGTGCCGCTCGACCCCTATGCCACCGATGTCCTCAACGAGCTGGCGCCGCCCTCTCTGCAGCACTGGTTCGGCACGGATCAGCTCGGCCGGGACGTTTTTTCCCGCACCATCGTGGGCGCGCGCGACATCCTGACGGTGGCGCCGCTGGCGACGCTGCTTGGAACGGTGCTCGGGACGGTGCTCGGTCTGGTCAGCGGTTATTTCGGCGGCATGATCGATGATGTCATCAGCCGGCTGATCGACGCCGCCCTGGCGCTGCCGCTGGTGATCGTGGCCCTCCTGGTGCTGGTGGCGCTCGGGGCGTCGGATCTCACGGTGGTGGTGGTGATCGGTGTGATCTTTGCGCCGCTGATCGCGCGCACGGTGCGTTCCGCGGTGTTGAACGAGCGTGCACGCGACTATGTCGAAGCGGCGCGCCTGGTGGGCGAAGGCGCGGCCGGCGTGATGTTTCTCGAGATCCTGCCGAACGTCGTGCCGCCGATCCTGGTGGAGGCGACGGTGCGGCTCGGCTATGCGATCTTCACGGTTGCCTCGCTGAGTTTTCTCGGTTTCGGCATCCAGCCGCCGGCAGCGGATTGGGGGCTGGCGATTGCCGACAATTACGGGCTGGTTGACGGCGGTTATTGGTGGACGGTGACCTTCCCTGCACTCGCCACCGCCTCGCTGGTGATCGGAGTGAACCTGCTCGCGGACGGGTTGCAGCGGGTGTTGTCGGAATGACCGCCAGCGATCCGTTGGCGGTGGAGGGCCTGGCGGTCAGCTATCGGGTGCGCGGCCGTGAGCGAGAGGTGCTGCGGCGGGTCAGCTTTCGAATTCGTCACGGCGAAGCCTTCGGGCTGGTCGGCGAGTCCGGTTGCGGCAAATCCACGGCGGCGCTGGCAGTGGCCTGCTACCTGCCGCGCCAGGGGCGGATCTCGGCCGGGCGGATCCGCATCGATGGGCGTGACGTTGCAGAATTGACGGCAGCGGAACGGCGGCGCCTCCGTTCCGGGGGCGTTGCGATGGTGTACCAGAATCCGGGCCGCGCGCTCAACCCGGCGATGCGGATCGGGCGGCAGATCCTGGAGGTATTCGAGGTCATGGGCGTGCCTCAGAGAGAGGCACGGCGGCGCTCCGAAGCGATGCTGGAGAGGGTGCAGATCGCCGATCCGGGACGCGTGATGGAACGTTACCCGCACCAGCTTTCGGGTGGCATGCAACAGCGGGTGATGATTGCAATGGCACTGGCCGCCAATCCGGCGCTCCTGATCCTGGACGAGCCGACCACGGGCCTTGATGCGACCGTGGAGGCGGAATTTCTCGACCTGGTGCGCGCGCTTCGACGCGAGTTCGGGACGGCGGTGCTGTTCATCAGCCACAATCTCGGCGTGATCGGCAGCATGTGTGAGCGGGTCGGCGTGCTCTATGCCGGCGTGCTGGTCGAAGTTGGCCCGACCGCGGAGATATTTGCCGCTCCCGCGCATCCCTATACGGCGGGTTTGCTGCGCTCGTTGCCGAAGGCGGGGCGCGGCAAGAACCGGGCGCGGTTGGAGAGCATTCCGGGATTGCTGCCGGCAGAGGGAGCGATGGTGCCGGGCTGCGTATTCGCGCCGCGTTGTGCGCTGGCCGACGAGCGATGCCGCACTGTCGAACCCGAAGCGGCGGTGTTGCCGGGAGGCCGGATGAGCCGCTGTTATTACCCCGATCGCGCGCCGGCACTGCTCGAGGCCCCTGTCGACGCAGCGCCTTGCACCTCGCCGATCGATCGGGCAGGACGGCCGGCGCTATCGCTCCGGAATCTTTCGAAGACATTCCGTCTCGGCCGGCAGAGACTGCAGGCGGTCAGCGACGTCAATCTCGATCTCTGGGCGGGCGAAACGTTGGGCCTGGTCGGCGAATCAGGCAGCGGCAAGACCACCTTGGCGCGGTTGATCGTCGGCATCACGAAACCGGATCCAGGGAGCGCGATTGCGCTCGAGGGCGCGGCGCTCACCATCGGCAGGCGACGCGCTGCCAGCAGTCTGAAGGCGCTGCAGATCGTCTTCCAGAACCCTGATTCGGCTCTCAACCGCGCGCTCAGCGTCCGCCGCCTGATCGGGCGTGCGCTGTTCACGCTTGCAGGCCTCACCGGGCAGGCGCGCACCGAGCGGCTCGCCGCGCTGGCTTCGCAAGTGCGCCTGGCAGAGCGGCATCTTGCGATGCGGCCACGCCAGCTTTCCGGTGGGCTCAAACAGCGGGTCGCGATTGCACGCGCCTTTGCCGGCGAGCCGCGCGTCGTGGTCTGCGACGAACCGACGTCGCAACTCGACGTCTCGGTGCAAGGCGCGATCCTCAATCTGCTCGCCGATCTGCAGGCGGAGCGGGCGGTGGGCTACATCCTGATCTCGCACGATCTGGGCGTGGTGCGTTATCTCGCCGACCGGATTGCCGTGTTCTACCTTGGCCGGCTGATGGAAGTCGGGCCGGCGGAGCGTGTGTTCAGAGGCCCTCACCACCCCTATACTGAAGCGCTGCTGTCCGCCGTGCCCGGCACCGGGAATTCGAATCAGGAGCGCATCGCGCTCAAGGGCGAAATCCCGAGCCCGATCCACCCGCCCTCCGGCTGCGTGTTCCACACTCGCTGTCCACGCAAGATCGGTGCGATTTGCGAACAGGAGGCGCCGACGCTCAACGCGTTGGAGCCGGAGCATACAATCCGCTGTCATCTCCCGTTGGCAGCGCTCGGGCGGTGGGATGCCCCCGCCGAGCCGCATCATCAGGCGCGCGCGCAGTGACGGTTGGCTTCAGTGTTTGGCGTGCGTCTCGAGCAGCAGGGCCGTCGCCTCGAGATGCGTGCCCGCGCTTCGGGCGGCGTCGAGCGCGGCCGCCAGCGCCGGCAGAAAAGCGCTTGCCTGTTCGGTTTCAGGCCGGGCGGTGGCAAAAAGCGGCTTCGCGGACGCGATCGCCACGATCATGTCGTGCCCGTAAGGAGGCCCGGCGGTCCAGGGCGGGTTATGCTGGACCAGCACGACCGTGTCGGCGCGATGCGATTGCGCCGGGTTGCCCGGTCCCGGCGCGAGATGCGCAACCGTGCCGTCGCTCGAGAAATAATCGACGCTGAGCCAGGCCGGGAACCGAGGCATGCCGACGCGGAAGGCGATCGGGTCGCCGTCCACGAGCACCGGCTTGCCGCTTTGCAGGACGAGTTGGAGGGTGGGCCCGGAGGCGCTGAATGGAGTTGCGATCGGGCGGAGCAGGTCAAGCGCGCGACAATAGATCGCGGCGGCCCCACCGCTGAAGGTGCTCACGCCCCAGTTCACCGCTGCGGACGGTGCCGCATCGGCCAGCGCCTGATGCAGTTCGGACGGAGCCTGGTCACCGGCCAAGCCGGCAAGGGTGATGCTGCCGGCGGTCGCAACCGACCCGCTGACCAGTGAGCAGGGAACCGGCGCAATCGCGCTGGCGACGGCTTTTGCGATCGCCTCGGGCGAAGCCGGGATGTTGGCAAGCTGAGTGGGAGCCGAAGGGGCGGGGGCCGGCGTCTGGGAGGCTGTCTCGGCGGCGGGTGCTGGCTGAGGCGCGGCAGCCGAAGCCGGCGGTTGAGGTGGCGGCACCGGTAACGGCGCGGCAACCGGGGCCGGCTCTGCGTTAGCAGGCGGGGGGCTTGCCGTCGTCGGCGGCGGCGGCGCTGGCGCCGGCGAGGCCGCCTTCGGGGCGGCAGCCGATGTGACCGGAGCACTCGCCGCGGTCTTCGGCAGCGACGAAGCGGGCAGCGACGAAGCGGTCAGCGACGAAGGGGGCAGCGACGAAGGGGCGGGTGAGGGCGCCGTGGCAGCCGGCGCGGATTGGGGGGTGGTGCTGGCGGCGGACTGCGAGGGGGATGCCGGTGTCGCCGCTGCAGCATGCTGCGCCGGGATCGCGTGCCCGGTGTTGCTGGCGGCGGATGCGGGTGCGGCGGGGGGTGTCTTGGTCTCCGACGGTGCCGGGTGGGCCGGTTTGGGCGCCTCGGCCGCGGCAATGGCCGCCCGTGGGCCCGAGTTGGAACCAGCGGCGGCGACCAGCTCCGACTTTGACCCGGGCGCGGGACGGAATGCAAACAGCCAGAGCCCGCCGCCGACCACGATCACCAGAACCACGACCGCACCGATCCAGAGCGGCAGCCGGCTGCGACCCGCGGTCGCGACCAGTGGCGCCGCGGCGGAAGAACGAGCGGGTCGCGCGGTTGCATCAGCGACCCTGCCTGCAGCCACCTTGGGAGCGACGATGGTACCCTCTTCCACCGCGGCGGCGGGAGCAATGGCGGCGGTGGGCGCGGCGCGGATGGCCTGGGCGAAGTCGGCGGCAGTTGCAAAGCGTTCTTCCGGCCGCTTGGCCATCGC
>JBOHMK010000265.1:0-19074 GCA_050730115.1 Acetobacteraceae bacterium | reverse complement strand
CCCCTAGCTCCATGCCCTTGCCATCGGTTACTCGCCGGCCTGGCTCGAAGAAAACGCCGACGCGATCCGCCAGGGCTGGCCGCACGTGCCGCTGCCGGACAGCGCCGAGCTGCTCCGCTCCTCCGCGGCACTCGGCGCCCGCGTCGCCGCCCTGCTCGATCCCGATACGCCGGTTCCCGGCGTTACAGCCGGAACGACCGCAGCCGCATTGGCATCTATCGCCGTGCCGGCCACGCGCGGCGGAGGCGCGATGAGCGAGGCCGACCGCGCAGTGACAGCCGGCTGGGGACATGCCGGCAAGGACGGCGCGGTGATGCCCGGTCGTGGCCAGATTGCGAAGAGGGACTACGGCGAGACCGAGGCCGTCGCCGCGGCCGAAGCGACATCACTCGGTGTGCAAACGCTCGACATTTACCTCAACGGCGAAGCCTTTTGGCGCAACATCCCCGAAACGGTCTGGAGCTTCACGATCGGCGGCTATCAAGTTTTGAAAAAGTGGCTGTCCTACCGTGAGGAAGAGCTCCTGGGCCGGGCCCTCACGCCCGGAGAAATGCGCTATTTCCGCGACGTCGCCCGCCGCCTCGCCGCGCTTCGGTTGATGGCGCCGGCGCTTGACGCGAACTATCGCGCCTGCGCCGCCGCTCACCGGCCGCTTGCAAAGCCCGAATCAGCGTAGCGTTGCTCGTGCAAAGAGCCGTCGCACGGCTTCAGCAATGGGCCAGTACACGCTCGATGGACGGCTGGCCAACGGCCGGAAAACAGGTGGCTTGACGTTGCATTCGTCTACACAAATATGGTACGTCGATTCATGGACCGGCGGGTTGCCGGGTTCGAGCGGGACCAGGGGAACATCGGCCATTGCCGCATACACGGCGTGTCCCACAAGGAAATCGAGGAGCTGTTCGCACTGCCGGTGACGATCTTGCCCGATACGGGCCACTCGCAGACTGAACGCCGCTTCAGAGCCATCGGCCGGACCAGGGACGGGAGGGCGGTCTTCCTCGTCTTCACCATCCGGGAGCGGGATGAGCGTCGATACATCCGGCCACTGAGCGCGCGTTACATGCGTCGAGAGGAGATCGAAAGCTATGAAAAAGAAAATCCCGACCTTTCAGACTGACAAGGAAGCGCAGGATTTTGTCGATACGGCGGATCTCACCGAATACGCTCTGTCGGGTGGAACGCCCAGTCAGTTCGAATTCGAGCCAAAATCTGCGCACCTGAATATGCGCGTGCCGAAGCCTTTGCTCGATGCCGTCAGGGAACGCGCCAGGGTGCGTGGCATTCCTTACACGCGGTTTATCCGTCAGTTGATGGAACGGGAGATGTCCCATCCCGCGAGGCCGCCGCGCTCATGAGGAGGCACTTCAGGATCTGGATGTCTCATTCGGTTTCGACCCTCCTCCGCAAACCGCCGCTGCCCCTGGCCAACCACCGCCCGCTGGACACCGACCTCGGCGACAACCGAGCGCGTGCCGCAAAGCGCCGCCGCCAGCGACACGATCCGCACCCGCCCCACATCTTGCCGCGGCGTGCTCACCGCCTGCACTCGGGCCTCAAGCGCCTTCCGCACCCCGCGTTTGGGCCGGACGTCTCTCGCTTCCAGAATCAACCCAATCTTGAATCCTAATCCACCCAGCAAGAAAAGTGGGCACCGGTCGGAACTTCGTTACCATCACTTTCTGCACGCCGGAAACAAGAACCCCGGCATCGTCTGCCGGGCTGCGCGTCGTGCCGATGGTACGCATCAGTACCTGGTGCAGCCATGTTCTCCGCTGACCGAGACCTGTCTAACCGATTGAAAGCGCGGTAGCGGCGGGCGGATTTGAACCACCGACCAAGGGATTATGATTCCCCTGCTCTACCGCTGAGCTACGCCGCCGTACGCGGTGTCCTTTCTGCGCCGGCCAGCATGTCGCCCGCCGCCGGGCTCAAGTCAACCGCGCGCGTGATGAACCCGCCCCCGAGTACCCTGCTCTCGTCATAGAACACCGCCGCTTGGCCCGGCGCCGGCAGCGCCTCCGAATCGAGCAGAATTTCGCAACGCCTTCCCGAGCCTTCCGGCAGGATCGTCGCCGGCTCCGGCGTCTCCCGAGCCCTGAGCTTGACCGCCGCCCTGACCGGCCGGTCTGGCCTCTCGATCAGCCAGTTGACCTCGGAAACGGAAACCCGCCGCGCCCCACTGCTGCGCGGTCCGACGATCACCCGCCGCCGCGCCCCGTCCAGCGCCACCACCACCTGCCGCTCGCCGCCATCGAACGCCGCGCGCCCGAGACGCCGCACCTGCCCGACCGTGTAGCGTGCAAGACCGCGATGCTCCTCCAGCACGCGCCCGTCCCTGCTCACGATCTCGCCCGGCTCGAGCGCCGCCGGCCGGAGCCGGCCCGCCACTGCCGCATGATCGCCATCGGGGGCGAAACAAAGATCCTGGCTGTCCGGCTTGTTCGCAACCGGAAGCCCGAGCCGCGCCGCCACCGCACGTACGGCGGCCTTGTCCGGCATCTCGCCCAGCGGAAAGCGCGCCAGCGCCAGTTGCGCCCGCGTCAGCGCAAACAGGAACCAGCTCTGATCGCGCCGCAGGTCGCGCGCCCGATGGAGCTCGGGTCCCGCCGCGCCCTCCACCCGGCGCACGTAATGCCCGGTTGCCAGCGCTTCGCAGCCGAGATCACGCGCGAGCGCGGAAAGATCGCCGAATTTCACGCTCTGATTGCAGCGCACGCACGGCACCGGCGTTTCGCCGCGCGCATAACTCGCGGCAAAATCCTCGAGCACCGCCTCTCGGAAGCGCGCCTCGGCGTCAATCACGTAATGCGCGATGCCGAGATGATCGGCGACCCGCCGCGCATCGTGAATATCGGCCCCGGCGCAACAGGCGCCCCGATGCCGCCTCGGTCCGCTCTCGTAAAGCTGCAGCGTGACGCCGATGACCTCGTGCCCGGCCTCGGCCAGAAGCCCCGCGACCGCCGAGCTGTCCACCCCGCCCGACATCGCGACCAGTATCCGCACAGCTCTAACTTCCGTTCAGCATGTTTCGGCTGCCCGCGGGCAGCTTCACCACCAGCCCGTCCAGCGCCTCGGTCATCACGATCTGACAACCGAGCCTCGATGTCTCCGTCAGCCCGAACGCCAGATCGAGCATGTCTTCCTCATCCTCCGTCGCCTCGGCAAGCTTTTTGAACCAGCCGGAATCGACGATCACGTGGCAGGTCGAGCAGGCGAGCGAACCTTCGCAGGCACCCTCGATGTCAATTCCATGCCGGTGCGCGATCTCGAGCACCGAAAGACCGAGCGGCGCCTCGACCTCGCGACGCGTGCCGTCGCGCTCGATGAAGGTCATGTGCGGCATTCGGATCCCTCAAGCGGCCCGGGCGGCCGCATGCGCAGCGGTGAGCGCGGCAACGGCGAAATCGATGTCTGCGGGCGAGGTAAAGCGTCCGATCCCAATCCGCAAGCTCGAAGCCGCCTCCGCCGGGGTCAGCCCCATCGCCCTCAGCACATAGGAGGGCTCGATCGACGCGGCCGAGCAGGCCGAACCGGTAGAGACACAAAGCTCGGGCGCCGCCGCCATCAACTCGGTCGCCGTCGTCCGCGGGAAGGTGAGGTTGAGATTGCCGCCGATCCGCGCACTCGCCGAGCCGTTGAGCACAATCCCCGGAATCGTTTCGCAGAGCCGCTGCCAGAGCGATTCGCGCAACGCCGCGATCCGCGGCCGTTCCGTCTCCGCTTCCAGAGCCGCAAGCCGCGCCGCCTCGCCCAACCCGACGATCAGGGCCGCCGGCAGCGTCCCGGAACGCAGCCCCCGCTCCTGCCCGCCACCCGAGAGCAGCGGCACCAGCCGCACTCTCGGGCGGCGCCGCACATAGAGCGCACCGATCCCCTTGGGCCCATAAATCTTGTGTCCGCTCAGTGACATCAGATCGACATCAAAGGCCCGGACATCGACCGGGATCTTGCCCGCAGCCTGCGCCGCGTCGGAGTGGAAACGGGCCCCGCCTGCGTGCGCGATCGCAGCCAGCCGGGGAACATCCTGGATCACTCCGGTCTCGTTATTGACTGCCATCACACTCACCAGCAGGGTCGGCTCGGCCAGCGCCTCTTCGAGCACCTCGGGGTTCAGCAGCCCGTCCCGCCCGACCGGCAGAACGACCGGCTCGAACCCCTCCGTCGCCAGGTCCCTGACCGATTCGAGAACGCATTTGTGCTCGGTCGCCACCGTCACGATCCGCCGCCTGGGCTCACCCATGCTGGCCGCGAACCGAGCCGCGCCCTTGATCGCCAGGTTGTTGCTCTCGGTCGCCCCGGAGGTGAACACGATTTCCGCGGCCGCTGCGTTGATCAGCCGGGCAACGCTCTCCCGAGCCTCGGCCACCGCGTCCTCGGCTTCGCGCCCGAGGACATGTTCAATGCTCGCCGGATTGCCGAATTTTTCCGCAAACCACGGCAGCATCGCCGCCACCACCCTGGGGTCGCAGGGGGTTGTTGCCTGGTTGTCGAGATAGACCGGTCGGTTCGGACGCGCCATGGCGTGAACTTGGGGTCAGGCCGCGGGCCGGAGAAGGCGACCCGCCATTTCTGCATACGCGCTTGCGAAATGCGTAACATCGGCGGGCGTCGCATTCCACGGCAGCGACACGCGAATCGCCTGCCCGGCGAGCCCGCCCACGCCCATTGCCTCCAGCACATGGCTCCGTTCGACCTTACCCGAGCTGCACGCCGCCCCGGCCGAAATGGCAACGCCTGCCAGATCGAGCGCGATCACCTGGGTCTCGGCCTTGACGCCGGGAAGCGCGAGCGAGGTCGTGTTGGAGAGCCGCGGCGCGCCTGCCCCGAGAACGACTGCGCCGGCCGCCGTCGCGGCGTCTTCGGCCGCATCGCGCAGCTCGCTCTGCGCTGCCGGTTCCGCGCCCGCCGCGGCCGCAAAACCGGCGATCACCGCAACCGGCGGGGTTCCCCCGCGCCGCCCGCGCTCCTGTCCGCCGCCTCCGATCAGCGGGCGGAAGTACGGCGCCACCTCCGGGGCCAGCAGCAGTGCGCCGGCACCCGCCGGGCCGCCGAGCTTGTGCGAGGAAATCGCGAGCGTGCTCGCCCCGAGGGCGGCGAAGTCGATCGCCGTGCGCCCCGCCGCTGCCACCGCATCGACATGCAGAAACGCGCCGAACCGCTGGCAAAGCCGCCCTGCCTCCGCAACCGGCTGCAGCACCCCCGTCTCGTTGTTGGCAAGCATCAGCGCGACCAGGGCGGGCGGACCCTCGCCGAGCAGCCGGGCGAGGCAGTCGAGATCGGCCACTCCGTCCCGGTCAACCGGCAGGGAAACCGCCTCCGGCGCCGCGGCACGCACCGCGTCGTGCTCGGTCGCACCGACGATCAGCCGCCGCCCGCGGCCGAACGCGGCAAGCGCCAGTGCATCGGCTTCGGTGCCGCCGGAGACCAACACGAGATCGTCCGGCTCGGCGCCGAAGCGCCGGGCGAGATCCTCGCGCGCGCTTTCCAGGATGCGCCGCGCGGACCTCCCCGCTCTGTGTACCGAAGACGGGTTTCCCACCTCCTCGAGCGCGGCCAGCAGCGCCGCCCGCGCCGCCGGGCGTAGCGGCTCGGCCGCATTGGCGTCGAGGTAGGTCACCCGCCGGCGGCAGCCTGGCCGGCGGCAGCCTGGCCGGCGGTATCCTCGCGGGGCGGCGCCGGACGGGCCCCGGCAAGCCGGGCGAGCTTGGTCTCGACCTCCTGGAGCTCGGTCCTGAGCGTTTCGATCTCCGCGAGCAGCGGATCGGTCTCGCCCTCGCACGGCGTGCCGTAAGCCGCGCCGCGCACGGCATCGCGCGCCTGCCCCCGCTCCTCGACCGGATGGGCCGGCACTCCCACCACCGTGGTCCCTGCAGGCACCGGGTGCACCACCACCGCGTTCGCCCCGATCCGGGCATCGTCGCCGACGCTGATCGGCCCGAGCACCTTGGCCCCGGCACCGAGGATGACCCGGTTCCCGATCGTCGGATGCCGCTTGCCTTTGGCCAGCGAAGTGCCGCCCAACGTCACCTGATGGTAGAAATGACAATCGTCGCCGATCTCCGCCGTCTCCCCGATCACCACCCCCATGCCGTGGTCTATCACCAGCCGCCGGCCGATCCGCGCACCCGGGTGAATTTCGATTCCCGTAAGGAACCGAGCGAGATGCGAGACGAACCGGCCAAGCAGGTGAAGCTGCCGTCGCCATAACCACCGCGCCGCCCGATGCATCATTACTGCATGCAACCCAGGGTAGCATAGAAACACTTCCATGCCGGAACGCGCCGCCGGATCCCGCTCGCGATAGGCACGGATGCTCTCACGCAGAAACATGAAGGCCATGCGACAATTCCGTTATGACGTGCTCACACCTCACCCTATAGTGAGCGCGTCCCGGAATTCCAGCCCGGTCCGGGGCGGCGGATCGCCCGGGGGAAAAGGGGCCAACGGAGGCAAGGCGCAGAGAAACCGAGCCCGGCAGTCATGCAGTGCTGCCATCGCGAAATAAGTGGCCTCCACCCGGCGGGAACGAGAATTCATCCGTTCGGGGAGATGCCTGAAACGAGGCCGGTTCCTATCTTGCGTTGGTCCTGTGGCCAGTTTTGCCGGAGGTGGAGAAGTCCCGCCAATACTTTTGGGCCGGTCTTGATCGGGGATGTTTGCCAAGCCGCTGTGGTACGGCCGACAATGGGACCGGAAATCGGAATGCCATGCCTGAGGTGATGTTCGCCGGCCCGGATGGCCGGCTTGAGGGTCGGTATCATCATTCGCTTGATCGCGGCGCGCCGCTGGCGCTGGTGCTGCATCCGCACCCGCTGCAGGGCGGCACGATGAACAATCGCATCGCCTTCACGCTCTATCAGACGTTTCAGAAGCTCGGCTTTTCGGTGATGCGGTTCAACTTCCGTGGCGTCGGCAGAAGTCAGGGTCGTTATGATGGTGGAATAGGCGAGATCAGCGACGCCGCCGCCGCGCTCGACTGGATGCAGATGGTCAATCCGAACGCGGGCGGGCTTTGGATTGCCGGCTATTCCTTCGGTGCCTTTGTCGGCATGCAGCTCTTGATGCGCCGCCCCGAGATCTCGGGCTGGATCAGCATTGCTCCGCCCGCCAGCCACTATGATTTCGGTTTCCTGGCTCCCTGCCCAGGCGGCGGGCTGATGCTGCACGGTGATGCAGACGAGCTGGTGCCGGAGCCGGCGGTCGCGAAGCTGGTCGAGAAGCTCAACACTCAAAAGGGTGTCCAGATCGATTACCGTATCCTGCGCGGCGCCGATCATGTGTTCGCCGAGCATGCCGAGCCGATTGCCGCCGCGGTCGAGGATTACGTAGTCAAGGTGCTGGCGCCGAGCCGGATGGCCCTGGCGGCGGATTAACGCCCCACGCCAACGCCCGCCCACGGGGTGACCGGCCGCGCAGCGATTGTTTCGCGTCCACCGCCGCGCTATCGGGGTGGCATGGAGCTGGCCTCGAAGTCGTTCCTGCTCACGCCCTGGCTTCGGGTGGTGCCGCGGCCGGCCTTCATCGGTGGCAAAAGCCGGATCCGCAGATGGCTGATGCTCGGCTCGCGCAGCCTTGCGATCATCCTCTGGACCCTCATCGCGGTGCCGGTTCAGGCCGTCCTGGTAGCGATCCCGGGACATGGCCGTGTCGCCTTCGCTCGCCTCTACTGGCGCACCTTCTGCCGCCTCATAGGGCTTCGTGTGCGCCTGGCAGGCCAGCCGGCAAAGGCGGCCGGCCGGCGGATCGTGTTCGTTTCCAACCATTCCTCCTGGCTCGACATCCCGGTGCTTGGCGGCAGGCTCGAAGCCTGTTTCATCGCCAAGGCGGAGGTCGGGGCCTGGCCCGTCATCCGCACCATCGCGCGGCTCGGCCGCACCGAATTCGTCAGCCGCCGGAAAAGCCGCACCGGGGTCGAGAACCAGGCGATCCGGGAGCGGCTGCAGGCCGGTGACGACCTGATCATGTTCCCCGAAGGCACAACTTCCGATGGCGCCCGGGTGCTCCCCTTCCGCTCCAGCTTCTTTGCAATTGCCGAGGGCGCCACCCCGCCGATCCTGCAGCCGATCTCTGTCGTTTATGACCGTCTCGATGGCCTCCCCGCGCTCCGCAGCACGCGGCCGCTTCTTGCCTGGTACGGCGATATGGAGATCGGGCCGCATTTCTGGCGCCTGGCCCAGCACCATGGCCTCCGCGCCAGCGTGATTCTGCATGCGCCAGTCGATCCGCTTGAGTTCCCTGATCGCAAGCTGCTTGCCCGGCGCCTCTGGCAGGTGGTCGCGCTGAGCGCTGCCGAGCTCCGCCAGAACCGCAACGCCGAGCCGCTGCCGGCACCGTCCGCCGTGCACTTTCCGGAACGGACGGCGCCGGTCTGAGCGCGATCGGCCGGCGGATGGCATTCGTCACCATCGGCCAGGCGCCGCGGCCGGACATCGTGCCCGAAATTCTGGGCCTTCTCGACGTGGTGCCCGAGCATGCCGAGTTCGGCGCCCTGGACGGGCTCGACGCCGCGTCCGTGCTGGCACATGCGCCACATCCGGGGGAGGCTCGCCTCTATACCCGCCTCGCCAGCGGCGCGCACCTGGTGGTGGGTACCGCGTTCATCGAGGATCGGCTCGAGGCATTGATCTCGACGCTCGATCCGCTCGGCTATGACCTGATCGTCGTGATCAGCACGGGCATCTTCCGCCCGCTTTCGTCGCGCACCCCTGTCGTGCATGGTCAGCGCGCCCTCGATGCCTGGATCGCGGCCCTCGTGCTCGGCGACTGCCGGATTGGGGTCATTTATCCGCTCTCGCAGCAGATCGACAGCATCTCCCGGCACGGCACGCTGATCGAGAATGCTCGCTCGGTCGCCGCAACCGGCGAGACCGGACGGCTCGAAGATGCCGCCGCGCGCCTCGGTCCTGCGGATCTCATTCTCCTGCATTCCGTTGGCTACACCGAAGCGATGGCCCGCGAAGTAGCGGAGGCCACGGGCAAGCCGGTCGTGACCGCCCGGCGCATCATTGCCGGGCTGACCCGCCTCCAGCTCGGCACTGCCGGCGGGCTTGAGATCGCCCCGCCTGCCGTCCTCGGCGGAGGCGCTCTGCTCGATCGCCTGCCGCAACCATCGCTACCCCTCTCCGAGCGCGAGCGCGCCGTGCTGCGCCATGTGCTGGAGGGCCGCTCCAACAAGGAGATCGGGCGGCTGCTCGGCATCAGCTTCCGCACCGTCGAGATCCATCGCGCCCGCGCGATCGGAAAATTCGGCACCAACTCGACCTCCGGGCTGGTTCGCCGGGTGCTGATGGGCCGTCGGTAGCGGCAACTTTGGCCCGCCTCATGCCCCGTGGCGGCGCCGCTGGAGCGGCGCTCGACGATGTCCCGTTCGAGCACGATTCGACGGTCACGGGCGGTGCAATCGCCGCGGTGGACAATGCTGCCACCGACCATCGGCCGACGTCCTGCGAACTGGTCTGGCTCGCAATCATACCGGAACGATATTGCGCCGGAAGATCCGCTTGAGGTTGCTGTCGAACAACAGGACCGGCGAGTTGAATTCCCACCCTCCAGGGCCACGAATGCCGAAGGTCGTCGCCTGGCTATAGCGGCTGCCCTCTTTTGCACGATAACCGCTCGGACCGAGGAAGCGCGTGCCATGATCGCCGTCAGGGGGCTGTCCGGACCGGCCAGCATGTTACACTGTTCCTTGCCACTGTCGTTCGCGTCGACGACGAAGCACGACCTGTCCGCCAGCGCGCTGCCGACACCGAACGCGCAACTATCCATCTTGGCCGTGAACGTATAGTTGGCGCCTCTGCCGAGGAATGCGTGCTTGAATGTTCCGCCCTGGTGCTGGCACCAGCCGGCCTTGAATTTTGGCCGGTTGGCGGCGGCGGCGTTCAGGATGGTGACGATATTCTTTGGGCGGCTGCCCGCTCCGATGCCGCTCCAGCCGAGGTTCAGGCCGGGCCCGGCACACCAGCCGTCTTCCATCCCCATGTCGTAGATTGCGGGGTCGTTGGTCGTGACGGTGCAGGAAACCAGCACGATATTGTCAGGGAAGAACTTCATGGTGTTGCCGAGGAAGTCTGCAACGCTGGCCATGATCCGACTCCCCTGGAAGGACGCATACGCCGGAAGGCAACATCATCCCCGATAGCGGTCTCTGCGGCAATCGCTGCCAACGCCCTGATGGTTTCGGCCGCTGCCTGCCGCTGTTCGCGGCGTCCCGACGAACGGAGGATACGTACCGATACGTATAGCGGCCTGGGTCGGGCGCTCTATCATGCGACCGGCCAGCAACGGAGCCGTCATGCCGAAACGCGCCATGTTCGTGACCATCGGTCAGTCGCCGCGCCCGGACATCATGCCGGAGCTGCTCGCGGCGGCGCGTACACCGCTCGGGGCCGAAGAGTGCGGCGTCCTCGACGGCCTCGATGAAAGAGAGATCGCCGGCATGAGTGTGCGCAACGGTGCCGCCCTGCTCGTCTCGCGCCTCAGGGACGGACAGGAGGTGGTGCTGGACCACAGGGCGGTCGAATCACGGCTCGTGACGTTGCTCGGCGAGCTCGACCGTTCCGGCTACGACCTGATCGTGCTCCTCTGCAGCGGGCGGTTCCGGAAATTCGCGCTCGTGACACCGTTCATCGAGCCCGAGCACGTGCTGGATCATTTCGCTCAAGGATTGGCATACGGCGCCCAGCGGATCGGGGTCATGCTGCCGCATCGCGAACAGATTGCGGATTTTTCACCGCTCCCCGGCCTTGCGGCGCGCTTCGATGTCGTCTCGCCCTACGCCGGTGCGGGCGAAGAGCGGTTTCGGGCGGCGGGTCGGGCGCTCAAGGATACGGGCCTGATCGTGATGCATTGCATGGGATACACGGAAGCGATGCGACGGAGCGTGATGAAGGAAGCGAAACGGCCGGTGCTTTTGCCGCGGCGGGTGGTGGCGCACGCGATCGACCTGATACTGTCATGAGCGCCGATCCCGGCCGCTATCGGATCGGTTTCGACATCGGCGGCACCTTCACCGATTTCGTTCTGCTGGATCGCCAACGTGCCGAGATCCGGCTGCACAAGTGCCTGACGACGCCTTCCGATCCCGCCGAGGGCGCGCTCAGGGGCCTGGCCGAGCTGCTGGCGGCGGCGGGCATTTCTCTTGGTGAAATCAGCGAGCTGATCCACGGCACGACGCTTGTCACGAACGCGCTGATCGAACGGCGTGGTGCGCGGCTCGGGCTGATGACGACCGCGGGTTTCGTCGACATCCTGGAGATGGGAACCGAGCAGCGATACGACATTTACGATCTGTTTCTGCGTTTCCCCGAGCCGCTGGTGCCGCGGCGGCGGCGTCTCGAGATCGCGGAGCGGATGGACCGCGACGGCAACCCGGTGGTGACGCTCTCCGACGCATCGGTCAGGCGAGCCGCACGGCAACTGTTGGCCGAGGGAGTCGAGGCGGTCGCCGTCTGCTTCCTCCATTCCTATCGCAACCCGGCGCACGAAAAGCGCGCTGGGGCGATTCTGCGGGCCGAGTTTCCCGAACTCGCGGTTTCGCTTTCCTCGGAAGTGGTGGCCGAGATCTGGGAGTACCAGCGCACGGTCACGACCTGTGCCAACGCCTATGTGCAGCCGCTGGTCGGGCGCTACCTGGAAAGATTGGAGCATGCGCTCGCCGGCGATGGCTTCCGTGGCCGGCTCACCCTGATGCATTCGGCGGGCGGGCTGATCGTGCCGGAGACGGCGCGCGCCTTCCCGATCCGGCTCCTGGAGAGCGGCCCGGCCGGGGGCGCACTTGCCACTGCGCTGTTCGGCGCGGCGGCGGGCAAGCGCGACGTGATCTCCTTCGACATGGGTGGCACGACGGCCAAGGTCTCCCTGGTCGAGGACGGGCATGCCGACGTCGCACCGATTATGGAAGCGGCACGGGTGCACCGTTTCAAGCGCGGCTCGGGTCTGCCGATCAAGGCGCCGGTGATCGACATGATCGAGGTCGGCGCGGGCGGCGGATCGATCGCCGCGATCGACGAGGTCGGATTGCTGCGCGTCGGCCCGCGTTCGGCTGGGGCGGATCCGGGGCCCGCGTGCTATGGCCGCGGCGGGGCGGAGCCGACGGTGACGGACGCCAATCTCGTGCTCGGCTATTACGACCCCGCTTTCTTTCTCGGTGGCCGCATGCGGCTCGACCGCGTGGCGGCGGAGCGGGCGCTCGAGCGCGTCGCGGAACCGCTCGGCCTTACAGTCGTCGAGGCGGCGGCGGGCATCCACCGCATGGTGAGCGAAAGCATGGCGGCGGCGGCGCGCATCCACCTCGTCGAAAAAGGCAAGGATCCGCGCCGCTACCAGATGGTCGGCTTCGGCGGCGCGGGGCCGGCGCATGCGGCCGAGGTGGCGCGCCTGATCGGCGTGACCGAGGTGCTGGTGCCGCCGGCCTCGGGTGCGGCCTCGGCGCTCGGCTTTCTCGCCGCGCCTCTCTCCTTCGAGCGGGTCCGCTCGCATCCGCTCGATCTGGCCGAGCCCGGAGCGGCGGCGCGCATGGAAGAGACGCTCGGTGCGCTTGCCGCCGCCGCGCTGGTGCCGCTCGAAGCCGCCGGGGTCGGCAAGGACGATATGATTGTGGAACGATATGCCGACATGCGGCTTGCCGGACAACTGCACGAAATCACCGTTGCACTGGCCAAAGAGCCGCTCGTCGCGGCGTTGGTTCCCGAAGTACTTGCCCGCTTCCGTGCCGCCTACATGGCCCGCTACCGCTCGGTCTATGACGGGGTCGGAGTGCAGGTGATCTCGCTCAGGGTGCGCTGCTCGGGACCGACGCCGAGCCTTCCAATGAGCGAAGCCGGTCATGCGCTGGCCGGCGGCGCGCGCAAAGGGACCCGCACCGCATGGTTCGACGGCAAGCCGGTCGCGACCGCAGTCTATGATCGTTATGCGCTGGCGGCGGAGGAGACGATCATTGGCCCTGCGATCATCGAGGAGCGCGAGGCGACGACGGTGATCGGTCCGCGCGACCGGCTCAGCGTCGATCGGATCGGCGCGCTCCGCATCGCGGTCGGTGTGGTCCAGCCGACAGCGGCGCGGATCACGCCGGAGACGCCGATCGAGACGGCGGCGGCGCTCATCGAGTCCGATCCGATCTCGCTCGAGATCATGTGGAGCCGCCTGGTTTCGATCGTCGAGGAGATGTGGCAGACGATCGTCCGGACGGCATTCAGCCTGATCGTCTCCGAGGCGCAGGATTTCGCCTGCGAGCTGCTCGATCCTGCGGGCGAAACGCTGGCGCATTCGCCGCGGGCGATGCCGGTGTTCAATCTCACGCTGCCGCGCGCGGTGAAGGCGTTGCTTGCGAAGTTTCCGGCCCAATCTCTGGCTCCCGGTGACGTGCTGGTCACCAACGACCCGTGGCTCTGCGCCGGACATCTGTTCGATATCGCCGTCGTAACGCCGGTGTTCCGCGCGGGCAAAGTGGTGGCGCTGATGGGAACGGTTGGGCATGTCGGCGATATCGGCGGCACCAAGGACTCGCTTCGTGCGCGCGAGATCTACGAGGAAGGCCTGCAGATCCCGCCCATGAAGCTGTTCCGCGCCGGGGCGGCGAACGAAGACCTGATCACGCTGATCGCCGGGAACGTGCGGCGGAGTGAGGAGGTGCTGGGCGATGTCCATGCGTTCGTCGCGGCCAATGCGCTCGGCGCGGAACGGCTCAGCGCGTTCATCGCCGAGTACGGCATGCACGATCTCTCGGCCCTGGCGAAGGTGGTGGAGGCACGGTCGGAGAAGGCAATGCGGGCGGCGATCCGGGCGCTGCCGGATGGGGAATATTTCTCGGAGGAGTACAACAATCCGCTCGGCGAGAAGCTCCGTTATCCGCTCAGGGTGCGAGTCGAAGGCGATGCGATCACGCTCGACTTCACGGGCGCGCCGGCCGAGCTCGCGCAGGGCGGGCTCAATTGCACCTTCAACTACACGGCGGCGCACGCGACCTATCCGCTGAAATGCATGCTAACGCCCGAGGTGCGTGGTAATGCCGGCTGCTACCGTCCGTTTACGGTCAAGGTGCCGGAGGGTTCGATTCTGAATTGCCGGCGGCCGGCCTCGGTCAATCTGCGCACCCGCGTCGGCTGGTATCTCGCGCCCAACGTGTTCCGCGCGCTGTCGGCGGCGGCGCCGAGGAGGGTGCAGGCGGCGACCGGCCTGCCGCTCGCGCTGACGCTCTACGGCCGGGACGCCAAAGGACGAATCTATTCGGATCATTTCTTCATGGGGGGCGGGCAGGGGGCATCAGCGCATGGCGACGGCAAGTCGGCGCTGCTGTGGCCGACCTCGGCTGCGAATACCTCAGTCGAGCTGGTGGAGTCACGCGCGCCGGTGCTAGTGCTGGAGAAGGCATATATCGCGGATTCGGGCGGAGCCGGGCGCTTCCGCGGCGGGCTCGGCATGAGGACGCGCTTGCGCAAGCTCTACGACGACGACCTCTCGATGCTGGTCTCGGTCTATCCGGAAGGTGTTGGGGTGGAGACGGCGGGCCTGTTCGGCGGCAAGGCCGGGCAAGGCGCGCGCGGGCTGGTGCGTGACGCGACCGGTCGGATCGTGAGAGACTGCGGCACCGGAGAGTTGGTGACGCTCACCGGCACCGACCGGGTGGTCGAAGTCGTGCTTCCGGGCGGAGCCGGATATGGCGATCCGGCGGAGCGGGATCCGGAGCGGATCGCTGCCGACATTGCCGAAGGTTATGTGAGCGCCGCGGCGGAGCGGCAAGAGACCGGCGAACCCGCCGTAGAACGAGCGGCCGAATAGCAAGGGAGGAGAAGAGCGATGCATCGACGGACATTCCTCGTAGGCGGCGGCGCGGCCGCCATCGCCGGACTGAGTGAGGCTCCTGCGTACGGCTTCGTGCGCGAGGGCCAGCGGAAAATCCTGGTCTATTCCGGCGGGCAGCCGGTGCCGGTGCTCGATCCGCACGTGAAATATGATTACTCGACTCGGATGATGCAGCAGGCGATCTACGACGCGCTGGCGAAATACGTGGACAATCCGCCGCACATCGTCCCCTGGCTCGCCGAACAGTGGCAGACGAGCGCGGACGGGCTCACCTGGACCTTCCATCTCGTCGGCGACGCGAAATTCCACAACGGCGATCCGGTGGACGCTGAAGCGGTGCGCTATTCGTTCGAGCGCGGGCTGAAACTGAACAAGGGTGTCGCCTGGATGCTGAAGGGTCATCTCGATCCGGCGAATATCACCGCTCGCGATGCGCTGACGGTGGAGATGAAGCTGGAGCGCCCGTTCCCCGGATTTCTCTCGTTCGTGCCATGGTGGTTCATCGTCAACTCGAAAGAGGTCAAGGCGCACGAGGTGAACCAGGATTACGGCCAGCAATGGTTGACCATCCATGAGGCGGGATCGGGGCCGTTCCGGATCCGGAGGTGGGATCCGCAAGCGGTGATGGATCTGGCCGCGGTCGGCGATTATTGGAAGGCCTGGCCGGAAGGCGAAGCGAACCGCCCGGCCGGAGTGATCTACCGGGTGATCCGCGAGCCGGCGCCGCGCCGGGCGGCGCTGCTCAGAGGCGAGGTGGACGTGGTCACCGACATGACGCCCGAGGATTACGACCAGCTTGCCAAAATCAAGGGCATCAGGGTGCCGAGCTATCCCGGCATGACGCCCTTCACCATCCAGTTGAACTGCGCGCACGGGCCGACCGCGGACGTGAATTTCCGTAAGGCGATGGCCTACGCGATCGACTACAAGGCCTTTCTGCAAATCGAGGACGGAGCGGCCCGGCTGCTCGACAGCCCGTTTCCGAACGCGATCGAAGGGCACGTCACGGTGGCGGACATGCCGCGGCAGGATCTCGGCAAGGCGCGCGAATATCTCGGCCGAACGAAGTGGCCGAAGGGCGGGGTCGATCTGGAATATGCTTATGTCGCCGGACTGGACGTCGAACGGCAGATCGGGCTCGCCGTTCTGGAGGCGTTGCAGAAGCTCAACATCGGGGTGAAAATTTCGGGGATGCCATGGCCAACGCTGCTGGCGCGCGGCATCAACCCTGAGGCGTCGCCCGCGATGCTCGCCGTCTATGTCACGCCAGTCAGCACCGATCCGGACGTCATTGCCTCGCAATACGCCTCGAGCGCGGCCGGCAGCTACTGGGGCATGCATCACCTGCACGATCCGGAGCTCGACAAGATGGTCGCAGCGGCGCGCATCGAGATCGATCAAAAGGAGCGCATGGCGATGTATGCGGCGATCCAGAGCCGGATCGTGGCTGACCAGCCGGCCATCTTCGGCATGCTGGAAGATCGCCGTTGGGCGATGCGCGATGATGTCCGTGGCTTCGTATTCTGCCCGGTCAGGTTGACCGGCGAGGCGGACCTCTATCCGATGTGGATCGCCGCAGGCTGAAACCCTGATGCCGGGCTTTCTCGCCCGCCGGTTCGGCATGATGCTCCTGATGCTGGGCGGGCTGGTGGTGATCGTGTTTCTGATCAGCAACGTCGCACCTGCCGATCCGGCAGCACTGGCGGCGGGGCCGGACGCGACGCCAGCCATGATCGCGACGATCCGCCACCAGTACGGGCTCGACAAGCCGCTCACGGTGCAGTTCGTCCGCTATCTTGATCAGCTTGCGCATGGTGATCTCGGCCACTCGGTGGTTACGGGCCACCTCGTGACGACGGATCTTGCAGAGTACGTGCCGGCGACGCTCGAGCTTGTTCTGCTCGCCATGCTGTTCGCGGTCGTGGTCGGCGTGCCGGTCGGGATGCTGGCTGCGGTCAGGCGCAACCGCCCGACGGATCACGTGGTCCGGGTGCTGGCCGTTTCCGGCATGGCCTTGCCGGAATTCTGGGTGGGGCTGCTGCTCTTGCTCTTGTTCTCGCTCTGGCTCGGGTGGCTGCCGACCGGCGGGCAACTTGCGGTGGCGACCGCGCCGCCGCCGCCGATCACCGGCATGGTGCTGGTCGATGCGTTGCTGGAAGGCTACTTCGGTGTCTTCGGCGAAGCATTGCGCCATGCGGTGTTGCCGGCCTTCGTTCTCTCTCTACCGGCGCTGGCTTCGGTCGTCAGGGTCAACCGGGCGGAGATGATCGAGGTGCTGCAATCCGACTACGTGGTGGCGGCGCGGGCGCACGGCATCCGGCCGGCCCGAATTATCGGCGTGCTCGCGCTCAAGAATGCGATGCTGCCGACGCTCGCGATGATCGGGTTGCGCTTCGGTTTCATGCTCGGCGGCACGGTACTGGTCGAGACCGTGTTCGACTGGCCGGGGATCGGCCTCTATGCGGTGAACGCGGCGACCTCGGCCGATTTCAAGCCGGTGATGGGCGTGACGCTGGTGATCGGCCTGATGTTCATGCTGGCCAATCTCGCGGTCGACGTCGCCTATGGCTGGCTCGATCCGCGCGTGCGAGCAGCCGGATGAGCGAGGTCGCGCTCGGCGGGCGGGAGACCTCCGCTCTCAGGCAGCGGTGCCGATTCGTGCTCTGGGTGTTGGCGGAGAATCCCTCCGCGATCCTCGGGTTGGGCCTGGTGGTGGCCTTCCTGCTGCTGGCCGCGTTCGGGCCGCTGATCGTGCCCGATCCAAGGGATGCGATGGGGGCGATGCACCTTGGGCAGAAGTTGCTGCCGCCATCCCGCTTGCACTGGTTCGGTACCGACGAGATGGGGGATGACATCCTCACGCGGGTGGTGATGGCCACCAGGACCAGCCTTTGGGTCGGGATCACCATCACCGGGATTGCGGTCCTGGTCGGGGCGCCGCTCGGCGTGGCAGCGGGTTATTTCGGCGGCGGCATCCGCAGCCTCATCATGCGGATCACCGACGTGTTCCTGTGCGTGCCAGGCTTGGTGCTCGCTCTGGCCATCGTTGCGGCGCTGGGACCGAGTCTCTGGCATGGTGTGGTGGCGCTGGCGATCGTCTGGTGGCCGGGATATGTGCGGCTGATCGAGGCGAAGGCGTTGACGCTCCGGCGGGAAGCCTTCGTGGATGCGGCGCTGACGATGGGCGCCTCACACGTGCGCGTGCTCGCGACCCACATCCTCCCCAACTCGGTCTCGCCGCTGGTCGTCAAGGCAAGCATGGACATGGGGCTCGCGATCCTGGCTGCGGCCAGTCTCGGCTTCATCGGGCTCGGTGCCAAGCCGCCGGCACCCGAATGGGGCGCGATGATCTCCACGGGACGCACCTACATGCCCGACTATTGGTGGTACTCGGTGTTTCCCGGCCTGTTCATCTTCTTGACCGTGCTCGGGTTCAACCTGTTCGGGGACGGGTTGCGCGACATCTTCGACCCGAGGAGCGCGCGCGGGTGAGTCTCCTGGAGATCCGGGACTATCGCTTGGCGTTCGACGGGTTCGAGGGCCGCGCGGTGGTGCTGGACGGCATCGATGTCGCGATCGATGCCGGTGAAGCGGTGGGAATCGTCGGCGAGACGGGCTGCGGCAAATCGGTGCTGGCGCGGAGCGTGCTCCGGCTGAACCCGAGCCCGCCCGCGGAAGTCCTGTCGGGAGCGATCCAATTCGAAGGGCGTGATGTGCTGGCGCTGTCGGGTGCGGCGCTGGATGACCTCCGGCGCAGCGGCGTCGGCATGGTGTTTCAGGATCCGTCGTCCTACCTCAACCCCGTCTTCACGGTCGGCGAGCAGATTGCGGATGTGTTGATCGCGCATGCGAAGGGGCGCAGGGCGAGACTGAGTCGGGCGGAGATTACCCGGCGCAGCATCCAACTGCTCGACCAGGTTCGCCTGCCGGAACCGGAGGCCGAGCTCAAGCGCTATCCGCACACTCTTTCGGGCGGCATGCGCCAGCGCGTCTTGATTGCGATGGCGCTGGCGGGTGAGCCGAGGCTGCTGATCGCCGATGAGCCGACGACGGCGCTCGACGTGACCATCCAGAGCCAGGTGCTGGCATTGATTGCGGATCTGGTCGAGCGGATGAACTTGACGCTGCTGCTGATCAGCCACGATCTCGGCGTGATCGGGGCGGTCTGCCGGCGCGTGGTGGTGATGTATGCGGGATGCATCGTCGAGGATGCGCCGTCGGAACTTCTGTTTGCCGCGCCGCTTCACCCGTACACGCAGGGGCTGCTGG
>JBOHMK010000264.1:0-5079 GCA_050730115.1 Acetobacteraceae bacterium | reverse complement strand
CGGCTGTGGAGCGCCCACACTGGAGTTTGCGCGCGCCGTTGGTCCCTCCGGCCGCGTGGCGGGTTTCGATATCTCCGGTCCGATGCTAGCTGAGAGTGAGAGGCGGGCGGGCGCGGCCGGTATCGCCAACGTCGATTGGCGACAGACTGACCCAGCCGTGGCGGTGTTGGACGAATACGATTTGTTGATCTCAGCCTTCGGCGTGATGTTCTTCGGCGATAGAGTGGCGGCCTTCACCAATATGCGCCGCAGCGCCGCTCCGGATGCGCGCATGGCACTTGTGTGCTGGCGCACGCTGGCCGAGAACCCGTGGATGAAGGTGCCGATGGCTGCAGTCGCGCGGCACCTGCCGCCGCGGCCACAGCCGATCTCCAACGCTCCCGGAATGTTCGCTTTCGCCGATCCAGAGCACGTCACTGAGGTTCTCACCGCGGGCGGCTGGAGACCGCCGCGCTTCGAGAAGCTCGACATGGACCTTGACATCGCTGCCGGCCGTGGGCTGGAAGAAGCTGTGGTTCAGTCAACTGAAATCGGCGCCGTAAACAGTTGGCTCCGCAATCAGCCGGAAGAGATCGTCTCGGCCGCCGTCGCTTCTCTCCACGAGGAGCTGAAGCCCTACGCGGACGGTATGAGCGTGCGCCTGCCCGGTGCGACGTGGTTGATCAGCAGCGCGCCCGCCTGAACGAGCACCGCTTGCGCGCTGCGCGCGCTAAGGTTGGTGGGCGCACAAGGACTCGAACCTTGGACCCGCTGATTAAGAGTCAGCTGCTCTACCAACTGAGCTATGCGCCCGAGCCCAGGCGGCTATACCAAGCGCCGCCGCAGGTGGGAAGCCGCGGCCATTCTATCCCTCCTCGGCGGCTGCCCGGACGGCGGTCTGGTGATAACGGCGGCGGAAGTAGATCAGCGCCTCATCGTCACCCGAGCCGAGGCGAATCGCCTCGACGGAACAGAAAAAAACGCTGTGCGTGCCAATCTCCGTCACCTGCGAGACCAGGCAGTCGAAGCTCACCACCGCGCCCTCGAGCAGCGGCGCACCGGTCGCCAGAGAGTCCCAGAGGCCCGCAGTGAATCGCTCGCGGACCCCCTGTCCGGTTTCTCCGGCGAACAGAGGAGAGAGCGCCTCCTGGCTGGCGGCCAGGGTGTTCACGCCGAGCGCCGCGTTGGCCCGCACCAGCGCGCACATCTCGCCACCCCGATTGAGGCAGACGAGCAAAGTCGGCGGATCGTCGGTGACGCTGCAGACGGCCGATGCCGTGCAGCCGCCTCGGCCGGCGACGCCATCCGTCGTTATGACATTGACGGCGGCGCCGAGCCGCGCCATCGCCTCGCGAAAAATCTCCTGGCCTACCATTACGATACCGTTGCCCAAGCCCGTGACTCCGAAGGTAGGGGCCGAGGCCCGGTGGCGAAAGTCCGGCAGAGCAAGGCGAAAGTGCGGGCGGGATCGACGAACCGCGAGAGCGGCGACATCCTGCCCGGCGAGGAGGCGCCTTTGTCACCCGAACCGACACCAATGGAGCCGATCCCAGCGGAGCCTACTCCGGTGCTGCGGATCCCGCCCCCCAGCTTTCTCGCCGAAGCGGGGCTCTCCGCAGTCCTCGGCTCGCTTCCCGGAGCCCGGATCGTCGGCGGGGCGGTGCGCGATACGCTGCTCGCCCGACCGGTCATCGATATCGACCTCGCGACTGCGATGCCTCCCGCAGCCGTCATTGCCGCGCTTGAACAGGCGGGGCTGCGGGCCGTCCCGACCGGGCTTTCGCATGGAACTGTGACCGCGGTCGGCGTTGGAAAAAGCTTCGAGATCACTGCATTGCGTCATGATATTGAGACCGATGGCCGGCATGCCGAGGTCGCCTTCACGAGCAGTTGGCAGGCCGACGCCTCGCGGCGCGATTTCACCTTGAACGCCCTTTACCTGACGCCGGCGGGCGCAGTGTTCGATTATTACGGCGGCCTTGCCGATCTGATCTCGGGGCGGCTCCGCTTCGTCGGGCGCCCCGAGCAGCGGATCGCCGAGGATCGGCTCAGGGTGCTGCGCTATTTCCGCTTCTTCGCGCACTACGGCCAATCGGCGCCCGATCGCGCGACCTATGAGGCCCTCAAAGCGGCGGCCAGCGAGCTTGGTCAGCTCTCCGCCGAGCGGGTGTGGAGCGAACTGAAGCGCCTGCTCGCCGCCCCGGACCCGTCTCCCGCACTCACGCTGATGCGGCGCGCCGGCATCCTCGCGGCGATCCTGCCAGAGGCGAGAGAGCTGGGCGCGCTCGCCCTCCTCTCGGCGCTTGGGGCACCGCCTGATCCGATGCTCCGCCTGGCAGCACTGGTCGGTCCGGGTGCTGCGAGCACCGTCTCGTCGGCGCTCGCCGACCGGCTCCGCTTCTCCACCGCCGAGGCCGAGCGGCTCGCGCGTTTGCTCGCCGGGCCCGTGCCCTCGGAAGCGGCCGACGCCGCCGAAATCAGACGCCTGCTCGCCCAGGAACCGGCCGAGACCCTGATCGAGCGGACGCTGCTCGCGGGCGTCGGCGGGCTTGTGGGCGGCAGGCTTCGGGCCCGGCTCGCCACCACCCCGCGGCCGGTCTTTCCGCTGGCCGGTCGCGACGCCCTGGCGCTCGGGGCGCGCGAGGGACCGGCGGTTGGTGCGGCGCTCGGTCAAGTGCGCGCCTGGTGGCTCGCCGGCGGGTGTGTCGCGGATCCGGGGGCGTGCCGGGCGGAACTTCTAAGGCGGCTCGGAGCCTGATAAACGGCCGGTATGCGGCCTCTCGCCCCGGACTCGACCCGGATCCTCCTCTACCGGTTATGGCGCGAGCATCTTCGCCCGGAACGGGCGACGTTGCTGCCGATCCTGGCCCTGACCCTGCTGGCTGCCGGCGCGACCGGACTTTATCCGGTGGTGATCGACCACGCCTTCACCATGTTCGCGGACAAAGATCCGCGCATTCTCTATCAGATTCCCGTGCTGGTGGTGATTGTCACGGGCACCCGCGCAGCCGCCCAGTACGGGCAGAGCGTGCTGGTGCAGAAGGCAGTGCTGAGACTGATCCGGACACTCCAGGTCCGGATGTTCGAACATCTCGTCAGGGCGGACCTGGCACGGGTCGAGCGTGAGCCGCCGGCGCAACTGGCGACCCGCTTCACGACTGACGCCGCGGTGATCCGGGAAGCGCTGTCACGCGGTATGAATGGCCTCGGCGATGCCTTCACGCTGATCGGGCTGTTCGCTTCGATGTTGTGGCTCGACTGGCTGCTCACCCTGATCGCGCTGGCCCTCTATCCGCTGGCCGGGCTGCCGATCCTGAGGCTCGGAGATCGTATCCGGCGCGCCTCCAGCGGCATGCAGGAGCGGGTGGGCGAAGCGTCAGCGCTGCTCAACGAGAGCTTTGCACAGGCGCGGGTGGTGCGCGCCTATCGGCTTGAGGAAACCGAGACGGGGCGAGCCCGGACGGCGTTCGATCAACTCTACAGGGCGCTCTTTCGCATCGCCCGCAACCGGGCCCGGGTCGATCCGGTGCTCGAAGTCCTGGGCGGGACTGCGGTCGCCCTGGTGATTGGATTCGCCGGCTGGCGGGCGGCGCTCGGCGGGCATTCGATTGGCAATTTCACGGGCTTCGTCGCCGCCCTTCTGATCGCCTCGCGCCCGCTGCGCGCGCTCGGCACGCTGAATGCGTCGCTGCAGGAGGGGCTCGCCGGGCTTGCCCGCGTGTTGGCGGTGATCGACGAACAGCCCGCGATCGTCGAGCCCCCAGACGCGGTGGCGCTGCCGCCGGGCGCGGGCCGTGTTTGTTTCGAACACGCGGCATTCGTCTATCCCGATGGGCGAAACGGCCTCGTCGATCTCAGCTTCGAAGCCGAACCGGGCCTGACGGTGGCCCTGGTCGGTCCCTCGGGGGCGGGCAAATCGACGGCGCTGGCGTTGATCCCGCGGCTGCACGACACCACGCACGGACGCGTTCTGATCGACGGGGTCGACGTCCGGCATCTCTCTCTGGCAAGTCTCAGAGATGCCATCGCCTATGTCGGGCAGGACACGTTGCTGTTCGACGATACGATCGCTGCCAACATCCGGATGGGCCGGCCAGACGCTGCCGACGAAGCGGTGGCGCAAGCCGCGACAGCGGCGGCGGCGGCGGATTTCATCGCCGCCTTGCCGCACGGCTTTGCGACCCGGGTCGGGCTGGGCGGGCAACGGCTCTCGGGCGGCCAGCGCCAACGGGTGGCGCTGGCGCGCGCGCTGTTGCGCAATCCGCGGATTCTGCTGCTCGACGAGGCGACCAGCGCGCTCGACACCGAAAGCGAGGCGGCGATCCAGGAGGCGCTGGCCCGCCTCCGGCACGGCCGCACCACGATCGTGATCGCGCACCGGCTATCGACCGTGCGCGACGCCGATCTCGTGGTGGCGATGGCGGATGGTCGCGCCACCGAACAGGGCACGCACGCGGGCCTCCTGGCCGAGGACGGTCTGTACGCCCGGTTGGTGCGGACGCAGGCGCTTGCGCAGTAGGGAATAGCAGGGAATATCACGGAATATCAGGGATTATCAGGGATTATCATGGCCAGCGCACCTCGGGCGGCAGGCTCATCAGGATGGCATCGGGGTTGCCGCCGGTTTTGAGCCCGAACATCGTTCCACGGTCGTAGAGAAGATTGAACTCGACGTAGCGGCCGCGGCGAACGAGCTGATGCTGACGATCGGCAGCCGTCCAGGCGAGGCGCATGCGACGGCGCACGATTTTGGGATAGACCTCGAGGAAAGCAAGCCCGACATCGCGCGTGAAGGCAAAATCCGCCGCCGCGTCGCCGCTCGAAAAATGGTCGTAGAAGATGCCGCCGAGGCCCCGCGGCTCGCCGCGATGAGGCAGGAAGAAATAGCGGTCGCACCACTCCTTGAAGCGCGGATAGTAGCCGGGATCGTGCGCCTCGCAGGCGGCCCTGAGGGCCGCGTGGAAGAGGGCTGCGTCCGCCGCCGACTCGGGCGTCTCGGGACGCATCGGCGTGAGATCGGCGCCGCCGCCGAACCAGCCCCTGGTGGTGATGACGAGGCGCGTGTTCATGTGTGCTGCCGGCACGCGCGGGCTTTGCAGG
>JBOHMK010000263.1:0-2448 GCA_050730115.1 Acetobacteraceae bacterium | reverse complement strand
TGCCTGAGCGCCACCTCCTCGACATCCTCAAGAACGCCGAGCACTGGGCACGCTTCACGCGCCCGCGGTGGCCACGGCCCAGGCGCTGCGCCGGATCAACGCGCAGCACATCACCGCCGACAAGCGGGAAGCCGCCATGGTCGACGTGATTGGCCAGTATGTTCGGTTCCAGCTTCCACGGCATTGGGGCAGCGGTCGCGCCGCAATCGCCGATGGCACGCACGCGAAGCTGCGCGAAAATGACCTGATCGGCTCGCGCTACATCCGCGACGGCGGTTACGGCGGGATCGCCCACCGTCACATCGCTGACACCTACGTCGCCCTGTTCGCCAGCTTCATCACCGGCGGCGTTTGAGAGGCCGCCCACATCCTCGATGCACCGCTGAAGAACCGCTGCTCGGAGATTCAGCCCGATACGCGTCATGCCAACACGCAAGGCCAAAGCGAAGCGGTCTTTGGCTTGTGCCGGCTACTCGGCATCAAGCTGATGCCGCGCATGCGCGGCTTGGGCGATGCCGTGTTCTACCGGCCCACCAAGGCGATCCGCTACCGGCATATCGATGCGCTTTTTGAAGGCCAAATCGACTGGGACCTGATCGCCATGCATGCACGGGACATGTTGCAGGTGGCACCGTCGATCCAGGCGGGGCGTGTCATGCCGTCGATGCTGCTGCGGAAGCTCGGCACATGCAGCCGGCGGAACCTGCTCTACCGGGTAACCGTGAACTCGGTCGCGTCGAGCGCACGCTATTCCTGCCGCGCTTCGTGTCCAGCGCCGAGGTTCGGCGCACCATTCGCGCCGAAACCGCCAAAATCGCTGCGTTCAACGACTTCCTCGATTGGATCTTTTTCGGCGGCCCGGTCGTGAAGAGCGGCGACCCGGTCGAACAGGAGAAGCAGCTCAAATACGCCAGCGTGGTCGCCAATACGATCATGCTGTCGAATGTGGCCGACATGACCGGCGTGCTGACATCCATGGCCCTGGACAAACACCTGGTCACCCCTGGGCTGGTCGCCTGCTTCAGCCCCTATACTCGCGAGCACATTCGCCGGTTCGGGCAATACGTACTGGGCATGACCGATCTGCCGGCCCCGCTCGAACCCCAGCCGCTCTCCTTCCAGCCGGCCTTGTGACCAATTTTTACACGTATTTTGAGCCTACCCCTGTACCCTTGAGGCTGCCTGGTCGGGAACTGTCGTAGGCTGCGGCCTGCCTCACGCCGCCCAGTCCTCGCAGGTGAGGTCAGGCACGCGGGCGAATTCGCGCCCGTTCACGGTCACCAGGGTCGCGCCGCGGCGGCGCGCCTGAGCGGCGACCAGGAGATCGTAAGCGCCGATCGGTGTGCCGGCGTGCTCGAACTGAAAACGGATTTCGCCGGCGTGCTCGGCATCCGCGAGTTCGAAGGGCAGGGGCTCGACGTCGAGGGTGAGGAACGCAGCAAGCGCGGCCTTGTTCCACTCACGCCGGGAGCTCTTCTCATAGCCGTGGATCATCTCGAACCAGGCGACCATCGGCACGCCGATTTCTTCGCCGCCGCCAAGCTCCTTCGCCAGCCGCTCACGCCCGGCCGCCGGCCGGTTGTTCAGCGCGGCGATGATCGCATTGGTGTCCAGGCACTTCATTCGTCGAAGATCATTCGTCGAAGAATGAGCGCCGGTCGGGCGCGGCGGACACATCATCTTCAGGCCCTGGCTGGGGGAACGGCACTCCTTCGAGCAGCCGATCGATCTTGGTGAATACCGAAGCCACGTCCGCCGGGTCGCGGGTGACCGGTTCGAGGATGACGCGCCAGCCCCGCCGGGTCACGCGTACCTCGCTGCCGCGCAGGCGGAATTCCCTGGGCAGCCACACCGCCTGGCTGCGGCGGTGTGTGAAGAGCTTTGCGGTCCGGAAACCCGGCACAGACGTCACCTTTTGGTATCTACCGGGATAGATTTCCGGCGACGAGGGTTTCGGTCAAGGCGTCGAGGAGTCCTGGCGGGGGTGACCTCCTCGGGCGGTGGCAAGAGATCGGGATCGTCCCGCGGATCGTCCCTGAGGCGGAAGAGATCGAGGTTGATCTTGTCGCAGGCGAGCAGCGCCGTCAGCGGGAAGCGCGGCGGGCTTGGCTTCGATGACGCCCGTGAGTTCGCGGCGAACGAAGAGGGGATAATCGACCGGATCCGAGGCGGTCTGGAATTCGCGAACCGCGATGCCCTGCCCGGCGCCCAGATTGAGGTCCGCACGCGACTGCACGAGCCACCCGGCTTCGGCAAGACGCCGGCCGATCAGAAGCCGGCCTGATCCTCAGGATGGAACGGCCGGGTGGTCACGCGGGGATCTTACAGGCGCTTTTTAACGGAATTTGCAACGGCGTTGAATTGGCTGGAACTTTTGTGAAGGATGTCCGCAACGTTCCGCCGGCGAGGAAGCGGAATGAACGGCGGCAGGCCGGAGCACCGGGCGGG
>JBOHMK010000262.1:0-6975 GCA_050730115.1 Acetobacteraceae bacterium | reverse complement strand
CAAGCACGTTGTTGACCTGGTTCGGATAGTCCGAGCGGCCGGTGGCGATGATCGCATCCGGGCGAACGGCATGTGCCTCTTCGGGCGTGGTCTCCGGATCCGGGTTGGCCATCGCGAAGATGATCGGTTGCGGCGCCATCCCGGCCATCATCTCGCGCGTCAATGCGCCCTTTGCGGACAGTCCGAAGAACACGTCCGCGCCGGCGAGCGCCTCGGCGAGCGTGCGCGCGTCGGTCGGCACCGCGTGTGCCGACTTCCACTGGTTCATCCCCTGCTCGCGCCCCTCGTAGATCACCCCGAGACGATCGCAAAGCAGCAGATGGTCGGGAGTGACGCCCATCGCCTTCAGCAGCTCCGCACAAGCAATTCCCGCGGCCCCGGCGCCGTTGATGACCAGGCGGATGTCGCGGAAGTTGCGCCCTGTGAGATGACAGGCGTTGATCAGCCCGGCGATGGCGACAATCGCCGTGCCGTGCTGATCATCGTGGAACACCGGAATATCCATGAGTTCCCGGAGACGGGATTCGATGATGAAGCACTCGGGGGCGCGGATATCCTCGAGGTTGATGCCGCCGAAGCTGGGGCCGAGATAACGCACGGCGGCCACGAATTCGTCGACGTCCTCGGTTGCAATTTCGATGTCGATGCCGTCGATGTCGGCAAACCGCTTGAAGAGCGCAACCTTGCCCTCCATCACCGGCTTGGAGGCGAGTGCGCCGAGATTGCCGAGACCGAGCACGGCCGTGCCATTGGAGATCACTGCCACCATGTTGCCGCGCGTGGTGTAGTCATAGGCGAGTGTGGGGTCGCGGGCGATGTGCAGGCAAGGCTCGGCAACTCCCGGTGAATAGGCGAGTGAGAGATCGCGTGCCGTCGTCAACGGCTTGCTGATCCGGGTCTCGAGCTTCCCGGGGCGGCCCATGGCGTGCAACGCCAGGGCCTCCTCGGCCGAGATATGCGCCGTGCGCAGACTGATGTTGCCATCGGCCATGGACGTTCCTCCTCGCTGCCCGCCCATCATGACGGCGCGCGCCGGCAACGCAAACAGCTTCTTCGCAGTCGCGGCAAAGACCGCTAAACCGTACATTATGGAGATACCGCAGCGAGGTCCCCGAGGGCAGTCCCGGGCGGAGATCGCGAACGGCGCTACGCCGGCGCTCGCACAGTGGTTTGCGATCAAGGCGCAACACCCGGATGCGCTAATATTTTTCAGGATGGGTGACTTCTACGAGATGTTTTTCGATGACGCCGTCGCCGGGGCGGCGGCGCTGGACATCGCGCTCACCGGGCGCGGCGAGTACCAGGGACAGAAGGTTCCGATGTGCGGCGTGCCGGCCGCGGCGGCGGAGATCTACCTGGCGCGGCTGATCCGGCGCGGCTTCCGGGTGGCAGTTGCAGAGCAGCTCGAGACGGCGGCCGAGCGGCGGCCGGGCGGGCCGATACGCCGCGAGATGGTGCGCCTGGTGACGCCGGGGACACTGATCGAAGAGGCACTGCTCGAGCCGGCTCGACCCAATCTTCTGCTGGCGCTGGCTCCGCTCAAGGAGGTGCTCGGCACCGCATGGCTCGAGATTTCGACCGGGTTGTTCCAGACCGAAGCGCTGGCGCCGGGTGCCCTCACGAGCCTGATCGCCCGGTTGGACCCAGCTGAAATCCTGGCTCCCGAGGCGCTCGATCTCGGCGAGTTCGCTTCCCGCGGCACGCCGCTCGCGGCTCTCCCGCCGGCCGAGCGCGCGCGGCGCGAATTGGCCGAGGCCTTTGGAATCGCGCAGCTTGACGCCTTTGGCAGCTTCACCGATGCAGAGGCCGTCGCCGCCGCCGCGGCGCTCAGCTATGTGCGGAGCACTCAGGGCGGCCGGCTGCCACGGCTTTCGCCGCCGGCGTCGCAGCTGAACGAGGCGGTGCTCGCGATCGACGCGGCGACGCGCGCAAGCCTCGAGATCTTGCGCACGCGCGACGGACGGCGGGAGCCGACATTGGTCTCGGCGGTCGACCGGACGCTGACCGCGCCGGGCGCGCGGCTCTTGGCGGAGCGCCTTGCCGCACCATTGCGCGATCCGGTGGTGATTGGCGCCCGAGGGGATTGTTGGGCGTGGCTGCTGGGAGAACCGGCGCTGGTCGCGGCCGTGAGGGGTACGTTGGGCGGCAGTCCGGATATGAGCCGCGCGCTCGGCCGGATCTCCCTCGGACGGGGCGGCGCGAGGGAGCTGGCAGCGCTCCGCGACGGACTCCGGATCGGGCACCGGCTTGCAGCACTGCTGTCACCTCCTCTGCCGGCCATGATCAATGCCGCGCGCTCCGCGCTCGGCCAGGGGCGGGAGCTTGCCGAGCGGCTCACGGCGGCGCTCGCCGAGCGGCCGCCGGCACGGCTTGACGAAGAGGGCGCGATCGCCGCGGGGTTTGATGCCGAGCTCGACCGGGAGAGAGCACTCAGGGACGAAAGCCGCCGGCTGCTCGCCGGGCTCGAGCGGGAGCTGGCGAGCCGGCTCGGCATCAGTGGCCTCAAAATCCGTCACCATGGCCAGCTCGGCTATGTCGTCGAAGTGGCGCAGGCGGCAGTCGAGCGGCTATCGGCGGAGCCCGGCTTCGTGTTGCGCCAGGGCATGGCGAACGGCGCACGATTCTCCAATGCAGAGCTGGCGGAGCTCGACCGGCAGATCCGCTCGGCAGCGGACCGGGCAGGCGCGCGCGAGCAGGCACTCATTCGCGAGTTGGCGCAGACGGCGCTGGCCGAAGCGGAGGCGATCACCGGGGTGGCACGGGCCCTGGCAGAGCTTGATCTCGCGCAGTCGGCAGCGCTGATTGCCGAAGGCGGCCGATGGTCACGCCCGCTCGTCAGCGACGGGACCGAATTCCGCATCCGCGCTGGTCGGCATCCGGTGGTCGAGGCAGCGCTCGGCTCGAGGCAGGCATTCGTGCCGAACGATTGCGATCTTGCGCCGGAGCGGCGGGTACTTCTGCTCACCGGCCCGAACATGGCCGGCAAGTCCACCTATCTGAGGCAAAACGCGCTGATCGCGATCCTGGCCCAGGCCGGATTGCCGGTGCCGGCAGAAGCTGCGGAGATCGGCGTCATCGACCGCTTGTTCTCGCGCGTCGGCGCGGCCGACGACATTGCCGGCGGACAGAGCACTTTCATGGTCGAGATGACCGAGACTTCAGCGATCCTGCGCCAAGCGGGGCCACGAAGCCTCGTGGTGGTGGATGAGATCGGCCGCGGCACGGCCACCCTCGATGGCCTCGCAATCGCGTGGGCGGTGCTCGAGTCGTTGCATTCGGGGCTCCGTTGCCGAACCATCTTTGCGACCCACTTCCACGAGTTGGCGCGCCTTGCGACCGAGCTGCCGCGGCTCCGCCCGCACGCCATGCGGGTCAAGGAATGGCATGGTGGAGTGGTCTTTTTGCATGAGGTCGCGGAAGGCGCGGCCGGGCGGAGTTTCGGGGTCGCGGTCGCCAAGTTGGCCGGCGTACCGCCACAGGTGGTGGCGCGCGCGGCGGCGCTGCTCGCGCGGCTCGAAGAGCGTGGTGCCGAACTGACAGCGCCGGCCGAGCTGCCACTCTTTGCGACCGCTCACCCCAGCATCGAAAAAGGACCCATCGAAAAAGAATCGGATCCTTTGCACGCCCTGGTTGCCGAACTCGATCCGGACTCGCTCTCACCCAAGGCGGCGCATGAGTTTCTCTATCGATTGAAGGCACTCATCCCGGTTCATCCGTGCGAACAGCCCCAGGAGCGCGATGCTTTGGAGCGTGATGCTTTATGATCACCGCGCTCCGCGTTGACCTTCTCGATCAAGGCGACCGCATCGATGGCTCGCGCAGCAACTCCGCCAGATGCCGTCCTGCCGCTCGTTTTTTCGATCAACTTCATGGCATTGGCGGCAAGCGAAGCGCTTCCGCCCAATGCCATCTTGATCTAGGGTCGGCGGAATGCTGACAAGTTCGCCTCTGCCCGCCAAACCGGCGGCCGCGAATGCCGTCCTTGCCGAGGCGATGGGCGAACTCGACGTGCGGCCTGGTGCGATCAAGCGGGACCAGGCATTGGGCGTTTTTCGCCGCCATTTTGCGCGCATCCAGTCCACCATCGCCGAGCGCTTCGAGCACGGCGATCTCTCCGGCCTTGGCGCCGCCCGGCTGCTGGCAACGCTCACCGAGGGATTGATCCGATCGATCTTCACCTATGCGCTGGCGCGCTCAGGCGCCGAGCCCGATCAGCCGCTTGCCCTGGTGGCGACGGGTGGCTTCGGCCGCGGCGAGCTGGCGCCGTCGAGTGACATCGATCTCTTGTTCCTGAGCGAGCAGGAGCCGACCGGACCGATCCGGCAGGTGGTCGAGTTCCTGCTCTATTTGCTCTGGGACCTCGGACTCAAGGTCGGCCACGCGACGCGTTCGCTCGCCGACTGCCTGGGCGTTGCGATGACCGATCTTTCGGTGCGCACGGCACTTCTGGATGCGCGCCTTCTGGAGGGAGACGCGGCGCTGTTTGCGCGGTTCGCGGCGCGGTTTCGCAGCGAGTGCATCGAGGGAGCACTGAGCGCATTTCTGGCTGGCAAGGCGGCGGAGCGCGCGGCGCGGCATCAGCGATACGGCGAAAGCCCGTTCATGGTCGAGCCGAACATCAAGGAGGGACGCGGCGGCCTGCGGGACCTGCAAATTCTCTACTGGATGGCGAAGGCCGCGTTCAACGTTCCGGACATCTCCGCGCTCGCCACGACACCGGCAGCGGAAGGTATCCTGTCGGCGATCGAAGAACGGCGCTTCCACCGTTCTCTCGAATTCCTTTGGTCGGTGAGGCTGCACCTTCATTATGTCACCGGGCGCGCGGAGGAGCGTCTGACGTTCGATCTGCAGCCTGTCGTCGGCGCGCGCATGGGCTACACGCGCCACGGGCGCCAGAACGGGGTCGAGCGGTTCATGCGGCATTACTTCCTGACCGCGCGCGACGTCACGCGGCTGACGCGCGTGATCGAGCCGGCAGTCGTGCGGGCAGCCCTCGGCCCACCGGCGGTGGCCGGTGGCGCGGAGGACGCGCAGCTTGCGGCAGACGGCTTCATGCTCGAGGAAGGCAAGCTTGCGCTCCGGCCGAAGACGGATCTGGCGCACACGCCGCTGCTCATGCTGCGCCTGCTGCAGGTGGCGCGCGACCGCTCTCTGGAACTGCATCCGCTGGCACTCCGGGCTCTGATCCGCAACGAGCGCAACGCCATCGGCCTGCGCGGAGATCAGCGTGCGGCGGCGATCTTGCTCGACCTGCTCGCCGGCCGCGATGCCCGGCACCACCGTCCCGATGGGGCGCGATGGCTCACGATCATGAACGAGGCGGGAATTCTCGGGCGGCTGCTTCCGGACTGGGCGAACATCATCGGGCAGATGCAGTTCGATACCTACCACGTCTTTACCGTCGATGAGCACACAATCGAAGCGATCCGGATTCTCAACACGCTCGAGCGGGGCGATCTCTCGGAGATTACGCCGGTCGCTTCCAGTCTGATGGATCAGCTCCAATCACGTCGTGCACTCTATGTCGCCATGCTGTTACATGACATCGCAAAGGGTCGTGGCGGCGATCATTCCGAGATCGGAGCGCGGATCGCGCTCGGCGTCGGTTCGACGCTCGGCCTCTCCGTCGAGGAGACGGAGATGGTCTCGTGGCTGGTGCTGCACCATTTGCTGCTCAGCCAGACCGCCTTCAAACGCGATATCGACGATCCGAAGACGATTCTTGATCTTGCCGATACGGTGCAGTCGCCGGAGCGGCTGAGATTGCTGCTGATTCTCACGGTCGCCGACATGCGGGCGGTGTCTCCCAAGGTATGGAACGGGTGGAAGGCAACGCTGTTGCGCGAGCTTTATCTCCGGGTGGCGGAAGTCCTGGCGGGCGGGCTCGCCACGACCGAGCGCGACACCCGGGTTGCGCGCGCGCGGCGCGCGACCGCGGCGCTGCTCACCGACTGGCCGGAAGCCGAGGTGCAGCGATTCCTCGCACTCGGCTATCCCGGCTATTGGCTGGCGTTCGATCCGGCAACCCATGTCCGGCATGCACGCATGATTCGCGAGGCCGAGGGACGTGGCGCGCCGCTGACCGTGGAAAGCGTGGTCCTGCCGAGCCGCGCCGTGACGGAGGTGACGGTCTACACCGCCGACCATGCCGGCCTGTTCAGCCGGATCGCCGGTGCGCTCGCAGTGGCCGGCGCCTCGATCGTCGATGCCCGCATCCACACGATGACCGACGGCATGGCGCTCGATACGTTCTGGATTCAGGATGCTGCCGGCGGTGCCTTCGATGCGCCGCACCGGCTCGCCCGGCTTTCGGTGCTGATCGAACAGGCGCTCTCCGGACGGTTGAAAATCGCCGCCGAGATTCGCAAGGTGACCAACGCGCTGCTCGGCCGGCGGATGCGTGCCATTCATGTTCCGGCACGCGTGGTCATCGACAACCACGCCTCGAACACGCACACCGTGATCGAAGTCAACGGTCGCGACCGGCCGGGCCTCTTGCACGACATGACCGCGGCGATCAGCGCCGAGGGCCTCAGCATTGCTTCCGCACATATCAGCACCTACGGCGTGCGGGCGGTCGATGTCTTCTATGTCAAGGACATGTTCGGTCTGAAGATCACCAACGAGCAGAAACTCGCGCGGCTGCGTGAATGCCTGCTTGCAGCGGTCGCCCCGGTGAGCGAACCCGAACCCGCGACCGAGCGCCAGCCGCCGCCGGCTCGGCGGCGTGCCAGCAGCGCAGCCTAGCCCGAATTTCCACGCAAAGGAATTTGGCTAACGTCGGCGGGTGCCAAGGGATTCATGCGACTCAAGATTTTGATTCGGATTGTTATACCAGCCGACGAATCGGGTGACTCTTTGGGGATTCCCGAATCGGCGTGGGTACGATTCTGTGTGGATGGGCAGCCACTGCACGGGGTCATGGTGATGGGCAAGTCGATCGAGGTCAGCCGGAGGGAGTTTTCTGCTTCTGAG
>JBOHMK010000261.1:0-5311 GCA_050730115.1 Acetobacteraceae bacterium | reverse complement strand
CAGATCCCGGCGAGCATCGCCGCCGGCAGATACTGATGCCGGTCGAGCCAGAGCAGCTCGTGGTACTGGGCGAGGTCCTTTACGGCCTCCAAATCGGTTGGGTCGTTTCGGGGAACCATGATCCACCCGACATGGGCGTAGGCGAAGCTTTGCAGGATCGGCGAATGCACGTCCTGTTCGGTATCCGAGTATTTGTGATGCTGCCGATGATGCGCCGCCCACCAGAGCACGCCGCGCTGCGCTGAAGTCTGCGACAGGAAGCCGAGAACGAACTGGAATACGCGGCCGGTGCGGAACGACCGATGCGCGAAATAGCGGTGGTAGCCCGCCCCGATCGCGAAAATACGGAGTAGGTAGAGGGCGAGCCCGAGCCAGACCGCAGTCAGGCTGATGCCGGTGAAAATCGCCGCGAAGCAGGCGAGATGCACGCCGAGGAACGCGGCCGCGGACCGGAAATCGCTCCGATCCTCGCGATCGACGCCACCCCCGCTCATGCCATCCGTCCCGGCCGGTGGGACGAAGCGAGCCGTCGCGGCCCGGGCCCAGCCTCCGGGGTCGCAAACTGTGAGTATTTTCGGCGCGCATCGGCCAACATGATGATCACGGCCAAGCGTCCCCCTCTTCTGGCGAAGCCCGAATCCGCCGTAGAGATCAGTGCTCGGGTGGCCATGTCAAGGCTGGCTCACCCGCGATCGGCTTCGGCAACGGCGCTGCTCATCAGCCGCAGCATGCTCACCCCGCTCGCCAGTGCCGAAAATGCGGCCGCCATGACCATCGCGGTCGTCGTCCCTGCCGCGCCGGCCAGGCCAAAGGCGAGAGCCACCAGCGCCGCACCCGTCGTCTGGCCGAGCAGGCGCGAGGTCGAGAGGACACCGCTCGCCGCACCGGTGCGGGAACGCGGCGCATGCTCGAGCAACGCCTTGTTGTTAGGGGATTGGAAGAACCCGAATCCGGCGCCGCACACCGCCATGCGCCAGGCGATGTCGAAATCCGACGGCTGCGGCGGCAGCATCACGACGAGCACGAGGCCCGCGGCCAGGACCGCGAGCCCCAAGCCGCCAAGGATTCCCGCCGGATAACGGTCCGCGAGGCGCCCGGCGATCGGGGCCGCGACTGCGACCGTAAGTGGCCAGGGCGTCATCAGGAAGCCGGTCGCAACCTGCGAGCGGCCGAGCGCATCCTGGAAATAGAAGGGCAGCGCGACATAGGCGAGACTCTGGGCGATGAATGACGCGATCGAGGTCGCCGAGGAGAGCGCGAAGATCGGCCGGCGAAAGAGATCGAGCGGCAGCATCGGCGCCGCCTGACGGAGCGTGCGCGGCACCAGGGCGGCACCCGCGAGCGCCGCCCCGGCGATCGCAACGATCGGGACGATGAGGTCCGAAGCGTGGCCGGCGCCGTCGATCGCCACGATCAGGAGCCCGAACATGACGGCACTGAGGCCGGCCTCCGTCCAGTCGAAGGGACGCCGCGCCCGCGGCGTCGCCGGCAGCGAAACGACTGCGATCGCCTGGGCGGCAACGCCGATCGGCACGTTGACGGCGAACAGCCACGGCCAACTGGCAACGGAGAGGATCACGGAGGCAACGGTCGGCCCGACCGCGGCCGCCACCGCGACCACCAGCGCGTTCAACCCGATGCCGCGTCCCAACTGCCGCCTCGGCATCACGAAACGGATCAATGCCGCATTCACACTCATGATTCCGGAAGCGCCGAAGCCCTGCAGCACGCGCACGCTGGCCAGCATCGGGAGTGAATCCGAAAGCGCACACAAGAGGGAACCCAGCGTGAAGACGAACAGCCCCACCTGATAAACGCGCCGATAGCCGTAGATCTCGCCAAGTGCAGCACAGGGCAGCAGCGAGATCGTGATCGCAAGCTGGAAGCCGTTGACGACCCAGATCGAAGCCGCCGGGCTCGCATGCACATACCTGGCGATCGTCGGCAGCGCGACATTGGCGATCGCACCGTCGAGCACCGCCATCGTCACCGCCATGAAAATGGTCGCGAGCGCCAGCCAGCGCGCCGTGCCCTCGAGACCGTCGGCTTCGATCATGCGTGAACCGGTTAGCTGCCGGTGAAACGCGGGCGGCGCTTCTCCATGAACGCCGTGCGGCCCTCGCGATAATCGGCGTTGTCGAAGCAGCGCCTGGCAGCATTGGCCAGTTCCTCGAGGTCACGGTCGGCGGGATCTTGAAGTGCCGCTGCGACCGCGAGCTTGGAGGCGGCAATCGAGAGCGGTGCGTTCTCGGCAAGTTGGTGCGCCAGTTCCTGGACCGCCACGGTCAGGTCTGCCGGCTCGACCACGCGGTTGACGAGGCCGATCCGGAGGGCCTCCGCGGCCGCGATCCGCGCGCCGGAGTAGAGGATCATCCGCGTGTGCGCCGGCCCGACCAGTGAGCTCAGCGTCCGCACCATTTCGAAGCCATAGGCGATGCCAAGCCGCGCCGCGGGAATCCCGAATTCGGAATCGACGGACGCAATGCGGAAATCCGCCTGCATGGCGATGCCGAGCCCCCCACCCAGGCAAAAACCGCGGATGCGGGCGATCACCGGCTTGGGGAAGCGGGCAAGCTTCTGCCGTCCGGTGCTGGCCAGCCGATCGTACTCGGACTGCGCATCCGCATTCGCCCGCAGCTTCTCGAACTGGCTGATATCCGCCCCGGAGACGAAGGCCTTCTCGCCGGCTCCTGTCAGCACCACCACCCGGATCGCGGGATCCGCGGCCAAGCGCTCGAGGATCTCTCCCAGCCCCTGCCACATCTCGACCGACATCGCGTTGCGCTTTGCGGGCTGATTGAAGGTGATCAGCGCGATGCCGTCGGCAGCCTCCGCCAGCATCTTGCCGCCCGCGTGCTGCATTCAGATCGCTCCTTTGGCTCGCATTGCGGCGATCTCGGCGTCGCTGAACCCTGCCTCTTGCAGCACCTCCCCGGTGTGCTGGCCGGCCTCCGGCGTCGGCTCGCGGATCTCCTTGGGAACGCCGGAAAGGGTGATCGCGGAGCCCACCAGCTCGAGGCGGCCAAGGCGCGGATGCGTGACCCCCCGCGCCATCCCGAGATGTTGCACCTGCGGATCGGCGAACACCTGGTCGATGGTATTGATGGGCCCGCAGGGAATCCCGGCCTCGGCGAACAATTCGATCCAATGCGACGCCGGCTGCTCGCGGGTCACCTCGGCGATCGCGGCGTTGATCGCGGCCCGCGCCGTGCTCCGGCCTTGCTGTGTTTGCCATTCCGTATTCGCCTTCCACTCCGGCCGGCCGATCGCCTCACAAAAACGTCCCCAAAGGCGTGCGGAAGAGGCGGCGATATTGATCAGCCCGTCGGCGGCGGGGAAAACGCCGGTCGGGATTCCGGTCGGGTGATCGTTGCCGGCCTGCGGCGCCACTTCATGCTTCATCAGCCAGCGCGTGGCCTGGAAATCGAGCATGAACACCTGCGCCTCGAGGAGGCTGGTCTGGACCCACCGCCCGACTCCCGTCCGCTCCCGCTCGTAGAGTGCAACCATCACCCCGAGCGCCAGCAAATTGCCGGCGGTGAGATCGGCGATCGGGATGCCGGCCCGGACCGGCCCCTGGCCGGGCAGGCCGGTGATCGACATCAACCCTCCCATGCCCTGCGCGATCTGATCGACGCCGGCGCGGCGGCCGTACGGGCCGTCCTGGCCGAAGCCGCTGATGCTTGCATAGACGGCCCTTGGATTGATCGCCCGCACGTCCTCGTAAGCGATGCCGAGCCGATATTTCACCGCCGCGCGCATGTTCTCGACGATCACGTCGGCCTTGGCCGCCAGCCGCATGAAGGCGGCGTGCCCTTCGGGCGTCTTGAGGTTGAGCGTGATCAACCGCTTGTTGCGGTGCAAGTTCTGGAAGTCCGGCCCGTCCCGGTCGCCGGCAATGCCTTCGGAGCCGGTGCTCGGCGGCTCGATCCGGATGACCTTCGCGCCCCAGTCGGCCAGGTGACGCACGCAGGTCGGCCCGGCGCGGGCCAGGGTGAGATCGAGCACCGTGAGCGTGCCGAGCGGCAGTGAGGTCGCGCCCACCGACGTGGCTACAGTCCGGGTATCCGGCATCGAGGGCTCTCCCGCGGCTTCAGGGGCGGGAAGTGTCGGACCATCCTCATGATCGCTCAAGGGCCCGGGCGCTCACGAGCCCGGGACCTGGCCGCAAAACCCCTTGCGGTTGGCCGGCTTCGCGCGCCAATTGCGCTGACCGGCTCATGACTCTGACCGACATCCTGCACGGACCGCTGTACCGGCTCTACGAGCACCGGCTGATCGCCGAGGTCAAAGCCAATCCGCTGCCCCAACATGTCGGCATCATCCTCGACGGCAACCGCCGGCACGGGCGCGAGAACGGTGTGACCGACCCGATCGGCATCTACGAGCCCGGGGCGCAGAAGCTCGACGAGGTGCTCGACTGGTGCAGCGACCTCGCCATCCCCGCGGTGACACTCTGGGTCTGCTCCACCGACAACCTCGCGCGTCCGTCCGAGCAGGTCTCGGGGATCCTTGCCGCGGTCGAAGCCAAACTGCGCACCCTGGCCACGGATCCGCGCATCCATGCCCGCCGGGTGCACGTCGATGCCATCGGCAGGCTCGACCTGCTGCCGCCCGGCATGCTGGAGGCGATCGCCGAGGCCAAGCGGGCCACCGCCGGCTACGGCAAGCTGCTGCTCACGATTGCGATCGGCTATGGCGGACGGGAGGAGATCATCGACGCCGTGCGGGCGCTGCTCTCCGAGCAGAAAAACGGCGCCACGGTTCAAGAGATGATCGAGCGGATCACGCCGGAGACGCTGAGAAGGTATCTTTACATGCCGGACGCGCCGGATCCGGATCTGATCATCCGGACGAGCGGCGAAATCCGGCTTTCCGGATTCCTGCTCTGGCAAAGCGCCTACAGCGAGTTCTACTTCGCCGACGTCTATTGGCCGGCCTTCCGCCGGATCGACCTGTTGCGGGCGATCCGTTCGTTCCAGAACCGGAACCGCCGCTTTGGCCGCTAGCAGGTTGCTGAAAAGTGCGGTCGAGGCTGCGGCCAGGAGAATATGCGGGGCTCTGCCCCGCTCCCCGCCAAAGGCAAGCCTTTGGGATCCCTTCTGTTGAAGTGCGGGGGTCTCTGGTCTCAGGCCCCCAACGTCCCATTGGGCAGGTCAAGGGCGGAGCCCTTGCCCTGGCTTTTCCGCTAAAAAGAAACTGGCGCAGGGAGCGCTGATGATCGGCGGCTTTGCGGTGGCGGTTCGCGGGAGTCCTGGCGGGGCCGAGATTGCTTCGTCGCGCCTCGCGCGTGAAGAGACGCGCTCACGCT
>JBOHMK010000260.1:0-7605 GCA_050730115.1 Acetobacteraceae bacterium | reverse complement strand
CGAGGTACTGATCGTCGGTGGCGGGCAGGCCGGCATCGCGATGAGCGGGCATTTGAGCAAATACGGGGTGTCTCACCTGATCCTCGAGCGGCACCGGATTGCGGAGCGCTGGCGCTCGGAGCGATGGGATTCGCTGGTCGCAAACGGCCCGGCCTGGCACGATCGCTTTCCCAACAAGAAGTTTCGAAGCGCCTCTCCTGAGGACTTTGTACCCGCCGGCGCGATCGTCGAGTACTTGGTCGAGTATGCCGAAGAGATCAACGCGCCCATCCGCTGCGGCGTCGAGGTCCAGAGCATGCATAAAAGGGACGGCCGTTTCATCGCCACGACTTCGGAGGGTCAGGTCGAGGCGGCCAACGTGGTCGTCGCCACCGGGGCGTTTCAGCGCCCCGTGGTCCCCGCGGTCGTCGCCGATAGCGGGCATCTCATGCAGATTCACTCCTCGGCGTATCGCAATCCCGACCAACTGCCGAAGGGCGCGGTGATGGTGGTCGGGTCCGGGTCCTCCGGCGTGCAGATCGCCGACGAGCTACGGCGGGCCGGAAGGGAGGTCTATCTGTCGGTCGGGCCACATGACCGCCCGCCCCGACGGTACCGGGGCTTCGATTACGTCTGGTGGCTCGGCGTTCTTGGCATTTGGAACATCGCGGCCGCCGACCCGTCGGCGGAGCATGTGACGATCGCGGTGAGCGGTGCGAACGGCGGCCAGACCGTCGATTTCCGGCGCCTCGCTGCAAGCGGGATCACGCTGGTCGGTCGAACCCGAACCTGCACTGACGGGGTGATGACTTTCGCGCCCGATCTCAAGCAAAACATCGCCCGCGGCGATGCCAACCACTCGGCAATGCTGGACGCTGCCGATGCCTACGCAGCCGCGGAGCGTCTCGCCCTCGGCCCGGAGCCGGGAGCCCGCACCATTGAACCTGATCCGCAATGCGTTACCCATCCCATCCTCGCGCTGAGACTGACGGCTGCCGGCGTCAGCGCGATCATCTGGGCGACCGGCTACGCGTTCGATTTCGATTGGATAAGAATTCCGGTCTTCGACGAGAACGGCCGTCCACGGCATCGGCATGGCATTTCGATGGTGCCGGGCCTTTATTTCCTGGGGCTTCCATGGCTGTCGCGGCGGGCCTCCTCGTTCATCTGGGGCGTGTGGCACGATGCCGGTTACCTGGCCGCGCATATCGCTGTCTACGGTGCCCTCCCCAATACGCGATGATGGACGGTATCTCGGTCCGCATCCAAAATCTGTGCCGGGAGGAGCGGCCCGGGGGTGACGTCCCCCTGTGCGTCAATGACGGGGTGCGTCAATGCCGGAGTGCGTCAATGCCGGGGGGCGGATTCGGAACGTTGAAAGCAAGGAAGCGGAAGACCCGCCAGTTGCCAGCCTGATCGTGACGCATGACGTACATCGCCGGTTCGGTGATGACGGTTGGCGTCGCTTTGCCGTTTTGTGTGACCGTGAGGGTCCAGACGATGCGCACCACCGCCAGATCACCCGAGATCAGGATCTCCTGAATGTCCGGCGAATAGTTGTAGCGCACTCCGGATTGATCGAGGGCTGCTTTCAGCCGTTTGCATAGGCTATCGAAGTTGCCGGGCTGAATGCCGAAATCGTAGTGCAGATCCCGGGAGAAGATGTTGCAGACGAGCGCCGTTTTAAGAGCGTTGAAATCGTCCGCCCAGCCGGTGATCGCGCTTTTGATGGCGGCGGCCTCATCGGCCCTGGCGGGTGCGGCGGCTGCGGGCGGCGGTGGTGCGGGCGCGCCGAGCGGGAGTTCGGCCGTCGGGACGGCCGGCACCTGGGTTGCAGGCGGCGCTGCCGGCTGAGGCGCTGCGGGTGGCGGTGGCGGCAGGGGCTGCTGCTGCACTCCGGGCAACGCATAACTTGGCGGCTCATAGGGCGGCGGCGGCGGATAGGCCTGTTGTGCCGGCTGGGCGCGGAGCGGGCCGAGCCCGGCGGCAACGAAGACGAGAGCGAGCGGCAGAACCGCGGCGTGCCGGCAAAGCATGCGGGCCTCCGGGAGGTTACGGGCCGACGCAGTGAAGCACCGGAACGAGGAGCGGGGAAGAAACCGGCGCTTCAGCCGGCGACGCGGGTCGGATGGGCGCTCCGGAAATAGCGGTCGGCGGCCCCGGTAATGCGGGCGGCGATCAGTGCGCGGTAGGCGGGCGTCGCCAGCAGCCGCTCATCCTCCGGGTTGCTGAGGCAGCCCATCTCGATCAGCGTCGAGGGGACGGTGGGATCGCGCAGCACGGCGAAGTTGGCGCTGCGCCCGGGATCCGGGAGGAGTGCGATCGCACCTTGGAAGGCCGCCATGATGTCGGCGGCGATCTGTTTCGAGCCGAGATCGGTCGCATGCATCTCGAGGCCGCCGAGAATGGCAGCGACGTCACGCGAGAGGCCGCTCAGCGCCGGATCGACAGGCCCACGGTCGAAGCTGTTCTCAGTGTCGGCGATCTCGCCGGCCATCCGGTCGGAGGCGGTGCGCGAGAGCGTGAAGATCATGGCGCCGCGCAGCCGGGAGTCGGCAAGATGGTTGCAGTGGAGCGAAATGAAGAGATCGGCCGCGGCGTGCATGGCGAGCGCTACGCGCTCGGAGAGGGTGACGAATACGTCCGACGTGCGGGTCATGCCGCAGCGGTAGCGGCCGGTACCGGTCAGCATCCGGCGGAGCGCGAAGCCGGTGGCGAGTGAAATCGTCTTTTCCATCACCCCGCCCTTGCCAATGGTGCCGGGGTCGCTGCCGCCGTGGCCCGGGTCAATCATCACGAAGGGCGGCGCCCGATCGGCGAGCCAGGCGCCAGCGGGCGGGGTCGGCGGCAGCGGATAGCCGAGAGTGGGCGGGGTCGGCGGCAACGGCAGCCGGGGTGCTGGGCGCCAAGTAGGCGCGGCACGTGCGAAAGAGCCGCCTGACCAGGCAAGGCCGGTGGCGAAGCCAAGGCGAAGCATACGGCGTCGCGAGGGGTTCACCGACCGAACTTAACACGCCGGCTCCGGAATTGCACCTCAATCGTTGATTTCCGGACTCGGCGTCAGAAGCACGATGTTGCGACGCAACAAACAGGAGAGCCAGTCAGACCACAATCACCGCACCGTTCCTCGTGCCGACGAACGTGACGCCGGCGCCGGACTTGGTGATCGCATCGAGCCCCACCTGGGTGACGATCTGCGGCTGGGCCATGATCTTCCAGGTCCCGCCGTCAAAAACAAAGAATGCAAAGGTGTTGTACCAGCCGCCGCCGGGAGCGTCGCGGCTCTCCCCGACCTTGGTTCCGTAATTGCCCTGGACGCGCTGGGAAAGCTCGAAATAGTCGAGTGACTTGACGTGCTGGTAGCCGAGCTTCTGCAGCACCGGATACCCTTGTTTCGCCTGCGTGCTGTTCGGCACGTGGATCCCGTAGTTCTTGCCGCCCTTGCTCGCGAGCACGAGCGAACAGCCGTTCATGGCGCCGGTGAAGCAGAACTTCGGCACGCCGTTCACCGCAAGCTCCTGCACCGGCAGCTTCGCAGAATCGCCATTCACGGTGCCTTCGTCGACGTACGGGATCCAGCCCCCGGCAATTGCCGAATCGCTGCCGGCATTGAGGTTGAAATCTGCCCGTCCCTGCTTGTTGCCCGAGGTCGCGCCGGAATCGGTTGCGACCAGGTCCATGTAAACCAGCCCCTTCGCAACCTGCGGCTGGAAGGCGCCTTGGTTCGGCAGGAACTGGGTGCCGATCGTGAGAATGGTGATGCCGCCGAGATATCCGGCGGGATCCTTGAGGAACTCTTTGTTATGCCCGTAACTCACTGGCCTCTCCACAAACGGGCCGCGCGCCTCGCCCGGCCGGTATCAACTTTGCCAGTATCAACTTTACGGGGAGCAGATAGTCATCACAACCAGTAGGAGTTGTATTCGGGTCAAATTTTGATGATGGCCCATGATTGCGGCTGGCGGGACGCCAGAGGCCGGGCCGGCTTGATCCGAGCCTGCGACCCAGCAAGGCTCACCCCTTGCGGTGTCGTGAGTGGATCCGTGCAAAGTTCGGGTGCCGATTGCAACCGGGCGGCCGATACCATTCGGACGCTGAGCCGGGCGGAGGCGGCGCGGCCGTGCATGCCTGCCATTGCGTCACGGGCGGCGGCCGAGACGGACTTCGCGCAGTAACATGGGGCAAACGAATCCAGCAGGAGCAGAAACGATGTCAGCGAGCCGCCCGCCGGTTCCTCCGTTCACCGCCGAGACTGCCGCGCAAAAAGTGCGCGGCGCCGAGGATGCCTGGAACAGCCGCGACCCCGAACGCGTGGCGCTCGGCTACACGGAGGACAGCCGGTGGCGGAATCGCTCCGAGTTCCTCAACGGGCGCGCGGACATCATCGCCTTTCTCAAGCGCAAGTGGACGCGGGAGCTCGACTACCGGCTGACGAAGGAGGTCTGGGCGTTCACCGGCAACCGCATCGCGGTCCGCTTTGCGTACGAATGGCACGACGACAGCGGACAGTGGTTTCGCTCCTATGGCAACGAGAACTGGGAGTTCAATGCGGACGGTGTCATGCGGACCCGATTCGCGAGCATCAACGATCTTCCGATCAAGGAGGTCGAGCGGAAATTCCACTGGACGCTCGGGCGGCGGCCCGACGATCAGCCGAGCCTGTCGGCGCTCGGCCTTTAGGGATGACAGGCCACGTCAGCGTTTCACGTGAACGGTCCGTGCGCCGAGGGTGACATTGGTCGCTGATCGATGGACCTCGAGGACAGGCACACTCGCCTTGGCACGAATCTCCGCCGGCCATAGAGTGCCGCCTTCGCGGGGGGAATCCGTGCCGGATTCGGGTGCCGATCGCAACTGGGTGGCCGAGGCCATTCGCGCCATCGCGGCGGATTTCAACCGCAGCGCCGACACCCATCTCCTGCGCCTGAAGCTGCCGGCTACCCCCGGCATCACCCTCTATCTCAAGGATGAGTCCACTCATCCTACCGGCAGCCTGAAGCATCGGCTGGCGCGTTCGCTATTTCTTTATGGATTGTGCAACAGCTGGATCGGCCCGCGCACCACAATCGTCGAGGCATCCAGCGGTTCAACGGCCGTTTCGGAGGCGTACTTCGCTCGCATGCTCGGGCTCCGCTTCGTCGCCGTCATGCCACGCTCGACCTCTGCCGAGAAAGTGGAAGAGATCGCCTTCTATGGCGGCGAAAGCCACTTCGTGGAAAGCTCGGCAGAGATCTATGCCGAGAGTGCTGCGCTCGCGGCGTCGCTCGGTGGGCATTACATGGATCAGTTCACCTATGCGGAGCGCGCCACCGACTGGCGAGGCAACAACAACATTGCCCAATCGCTGTTCGACCAGATGGCCGATGAGGAGCACCCGGTACCGGCATGGATCGTCGCCGGGGCGGGAACCGGCGGCACCTCCGCGACCCTCGGGCGGTATATCCGATATCGCCGGCTGCCGACACGCCTTTGCCTCGCTGACCCGGAGGCGTCGGTGTTCCACCGCTACCTTGCCGATCGTGCCGTTATCGCCGTTTCCGCGGCGCCACCCGTGATCGAAGGCATCGGGCGTCCGCGCCCGGAGCCATCGTTCGTCCCGCAACTGATCGACCGTGCCTATGCCGTATCGGATGTGGAGAGTATCGGGGCCGCGCGCGTGCTCTCACGGCGGATCGGGCGATCATGCGGCGGATCGACCGGGACAAATTTATGGGCGGCGGCTCACCTGATCTCCGGGATGGCAGCCCGCAGCGAGAACGGATCGGTGGTCACGCTCCTCTGTGATTCGGGGGAGCGTTACCGCAGTACGCTCCTGGACGACGCATGGCTGCGGCAGCGCGGACTCGACATTCGGCCGGCCGAGACGGCGATGGAGCGCTTTTTCGAATCCGGCGTGTTCGATCAGGGCAGGGGCTGGCTGCGCCCCGGCGCAGCAGAGGAATAGCACATTTCGCGGCATCGACCGGGAACCTGGTCACGCTCTCAGCGCAGTGAGACCATCCGGGACCCCCGGACATTCATCCGCTATTCTTGATCTCGAGAATTTTGAGCGCGACCAGGCCCGGACCGAGCCGCGCTTCGATCGTCTCGCCGCGGCCGGCCCCGATCAGGCCAGCCGCAAGCGGTGCGCGCCAGCCCACCCGGCCGATCGACGGGTCGCTTTCGTCCTCGCCCACGATCTCGACTGTCACCTCGCCGCGCCCCGGCCAGGCGAGGGTGACGCGCGAGCCGAACCCGACTTCCTCCGCCTCAGCCGGCGGCGGAGTGATCTGCGCGGTCGTGCGGCGGGCCCTCCAGTAGCGGAGCCGTCGCTTCAGTTCGGCGTGCTCAGGCGTTGGGGCGCCGGAGAGACGCGCCTCGAGCTCGGCGATCACCGCCTCGAGGTGCGCAGCACCCCGCGCGGTGACCGGATTGGGTGGCGGCGGCAGCGGAATTTCGGGCAGCGGCTCGGACGGCGTATCGGCGTCCGGCTCGCGGACGAAAGCACGGCTCATGGCAGCCCCCCGGTGCGTGCGTCACCAGCGCATATGGGGCGGGCGAGGCGCCAATTCCCTCCCCTGCCCGTTCGCCTTCCCTGGAGCGCATGAGAATTTCAGGGGTGCGACGCAGCCGAGGGTCAGAGTGATCCGCGGTCATCTCTCGGGGTGACGTCGAACAGCGCTGAAATCCTCAAGCTCTCCGGCTCGGCGCCGGCGAGCGTTGACTGCGCCAGACGGGGTCGCTTGGCACTTCGCTCAAGCAGCGACGGTCAGCGATTGCGAAACGGCTTGGATTGGCGAAGCCATAGCGGCGCGCCATCTTGGCCATGGAACCGCCGGCTGCACCCCCGCCCGGCATGATCAGCGCCTGGTCCAGCCGGACCATATGGAGTGCTGAGAGCGGCATCGTTTCGCCAACGCCGCGGAATACCGCCCCCTGAGTTCTGGCGCTGCAACCCGCTGCATCAGCTACTTGGCCCATGCGGATCGGCATGGTGACCTCTGTGTGCATGAGGAAATCAAGCTCTGTTCGCACTCTCTGCCAGCCGATCACAGTGCATCACAATTCGTCGCATGTTTCCAAGTCGCAGAAGGTCGGGTTGATCCGACGGCGTTGCCCGCGGAACGCCGGTCACAGCGGAACGAGCACTCGCCGGCCGCGGTGAGCTTCGCGTCCGATGATGGGGCGCGTCTGCTTTTGAATGTGATGGTGGTCACACGCCTGGTAGCCAATTCCGAGTAATGAGCGGTGCAACGGGAGAAACGATCTCGTTGCACCAGAGGAAGGAGACCACCATGAGTGCCGATACCATCTTGGATCAGACCGCTCTGGGCTCGGCCGCGGCGGCCGCATTCGTTCCCAAGGCCGTGGAAATGGTCACCGCTCCCGCCGGCCGGCCGATGCTCGCAAACCTCCTGGCCTATCTTCGCGAGCGTTCCGGCACCACCCGCGACAGGGCCAACGAAATCTCTACCTCCGAATTCTCCAGCCACGGCTTGTGATCAGCCGCACCGGCCAGTCGGATCGCGGTCGTCGGCAAGTGGGGCGTTCGCAGGGATCCTGGCGGTGGAGGTACCCGACGCGCCACTGATGCCGACGATGAGGCGCCGTCGGCCCGGATTGAGGCTGGCGTTGCTCATGAGGGCT
>JBOHMK010000259.1:0-1926 GCA_050730115.1 Acetobacteraceae bacterium | reverse complement strand
GGGTTTCGTTCAGCCGCTGCCGTCGTAGAAGGCTTGGAAGTAGAATATTCCTACCTCGGCAAATTTGTTCGTGCAGCGCATGACTTCGCGAACTACATCGCCGCCAACGCCGCCAGCCTGATCAACTATGGCGAGCGGTTCCGCGCCGGCGAGCGCATCTCTTCACGCCTGGCGGAGTCCACGGTGAACGCCGTCATTGGTAAGCGTTTCGCCAAGCGCCAGCAGATGCAGTGGACGAAGCGGGGCGCTCATCTTTTGCCGCAGACCAGAGCGCGCGTGCTTGACGGAACCCTCCGGTCGGACCTCGAGCGCTGGTATCCCGGTCTCGCCAACGACAACACGGACGCCATTCGGACCCCCGCGGCATGACCCACCTCACATTTTGCGATGCTCCCCGGCTCACCAGATCCTGTGCCGGGCCTCGAAGGCCGTGATCTTCGCCATCTCCCCGAGTGTCACGTCGATTTCGGCGCGCCCCTCAAGCAGAAGCTCGGTCTGGAACCGATCCATTGTGAAGGGGTGAACCGCGCCCGAGGGCGCCTGCACGAGCGCCTTTGCGAGTTTGATCCCGACGCACGCGCCCGGCCGCTCCAGGAGCCCTGAGAGCATGGCGGTGACGGTGTCTTTCGGCAGGATGATCGGGGCCAGTCCGTTCTGGAAGCAGTTGGTTCGGAAAATATCGCCCATGCTCGGCGCTATCACCGCGCGGAAGCCGTAGTCGGAGAGGGCGTAGACGGCCTGCTCGCGCGCCGAACCGCAGCCGAAATTGCCGTCCGCGACCAGGATCCTGGCGCATTTGTAGGCGGGGCGGTTGAGCACGAACCCGGCCCGCTCCTCGCCGTCGGCGGTGTAGCGCAGGTCATGGAAAAGGCACTCCGCGAAGCCCATATCCCGCGGCCGCGAGAGGAAGCGGGCAGGCACGATCTGGTCGGTATCGATATCGGAATCCGCGAACGGAGCCGCGATCGCCGTCAGGTCATCGAGCGGTTGCACTTACGCGTCCCCGGCCAGTTTCCGGATGTCGGTGATGCAGCCGGAGACCGCGGCGGCGGCGGCCATCGCCGGGCTCATGAGGTGCGCGCGCGCGCCTCGTCCCTGCCGGCCGGCGAAGTTGCGGTTCGAGGTCGCGGCGCACCGTTCGCCCGCCCTGACCCGGTCGCCGTTCATGGCGATGCAGAGCGAGCATCCGGGCTCCCGCCACTCGCACCCGGCGGCCTTGAAGATGCGATCGAGCCCTTCCGCCTCGGCCTGGCGCTTCACCATTCCGGAACCCGGAACCACGAGCGCGGGAATGGAGGCCTGTCGGCCGGCGAGCACGGCAGCCGCCGCGCGCAGATCCTCGATTCGCCCATTGGTGCACGAGCCGATGAACACGCGATCCACCCTGAGGCCGGCGAGCTTCATCCCCGGGCGAAGGCCCATGTATTCGAGCGCGCGGCGCCGCCGTTTCTGCCTCTCCGCGTCCAGAGGCTCATCGGGATCCGGGACGCTGCCGGTGACCGGTGTCGCGTCCTCCGGGCTCGTGCCCCAGGTCACCATCGGAGCGACGCTCGCGGCATCGATGCTCACCTCCCGGTCGAAAATCGCGTCCGGCTCCGAAGGGAGCGTGCGCCAGAATGCGACTGCCTGGTCCCAGTCCGCGCCACGTGGCGCGAAGGGTCGGCCGGCGAGGTAGGAGAACGTGGTGTCATCCGGCGCGACGAGACCGGTACGCGCTCCGGCTTCGATGATCATGTTGCAGAGCGTCATCCGGCCTTCCATGGAAAGGCCGCGAATCGTGCCGCCGGCGAACTCCACGGCGTGCCCGGCGGCGCCGCCGGCACCGATCAGGGCGATGATCGCCATGATCAGATCTTTGGCCGCGACGCCCGGAGCAAGCGGCCCCTCGAGCGTGATGCGCAAGCTCCGCGGCCGGCGCTGCCAGAG
>JBOHMK010000258.1:0-2151 GCA_050730115.1 Acetobacteraceae bacterium | reverse complement strand
ATTCCATTGGGCGGGTCAAGGGCGGAGCCCTGGCCTCGGTTTTTCAGCAAATGGCGGTGCCGCTGGCTTCGGGGGCCCCGTCTCGCGCGTCGTCGAGAACCTGCGCCGCCGCTGGCGTGCACCCCCTCAGAGTCAGGAGACCCGACGGGGAGCGCCTTGACGCCTGGCGGCCGATGCCGGATCGGTAGAGGCAAGGCGACCCGACATGAGCCCGGAGGAAGTGTTCCGATGATCGTGGACGAATCTCTCAATACGAAGCTTCGCGAGTGGCGGCGGCATCTGCACGCGCATCCCGAGCTGTCGAGCGAGGAACGCTTGACGGCGGCCTTCGTGGCCGAGCGGCTGGCCGAGCTTGGCATCGCCTTTGCGAGCGGCATCGGCGGGCACGGTCTCGTCGCCACCCTGACCCGGCCCGGCTCCGCGCGCTCGGTTGCTCTGCGCGCCGACATGGACGCTCTGCCGATCCCGGAGGAGACCAATCTCCCGTACGCCTCAACCCGGCCGGGCGTGATGCACGCCTGCGGGCATGACGGACACACGACGTCTCTTCTCGGCGCCGCGAGCCTCCTCGCTTCTGATCCCGGCTGGTGCGGCACGATCCGCCTGATCTTCCAGCCGGCGGAGGAGGGCGGAGGCGGTGCTCGCGCCATGCTCGCCGACGGCCTGCTCGAACGCTTTCCGTTCGAACGGATCTTCGCCTACCACAACTGGCCCGGGCTCGAGGCCGGCACCGTGATGGTGCACAGCGGCCCGGTAATGGCGGCCGGCCAGCGCTTCACCATCACCCTCACCGGCAAAGCCGGGCACGCGGCGCTACCGCACCTTGCCAAGGATCCGATGCTCGCCGCCGCGCACCTGATCCTGGCGTTGCAATCGATCGTCGCCCGCAACGTTGATCCGCTCGAGGCCGCGGTCGTTACCGTCGGCATGCTGGAAGCCGGCAATGCACCGAATCAGATCCCGGAGACGGCGATCCTGCGCGGCACCTTTCGCAGTTACCGCAAGGATTTGCATCTCGCGATCGGCGAGGCGATCCGCCGCATCGCGTCCGGCGTTGCCGCAACCTTCGAGATCTCGGCCAATGTTTCGATGACGATCGGGGGCCCGGCGACCATCAACACGGAACCGGAGGCTCTGCTTGCCGCAGAGGCGGGCCAAGCCGCCGGATTGACGGTGCGGCGCGACCTCTCCCCTTCAATGACGGGCGAAGATTTCGCCGCCTACCTCCAGGTGCGGCCAGGTGCCTTCGCCTGGATCGGCAACGGTCCGGGTGCGGACGGCCGCAATCTGCACAGCCCGCATTACGACTTCAACGACGCGATCCTCCCTGCAGCGGCAACCTGGCTCGCCGCAACCGCGCGCGCCGCCCTCGCCTGAACGCGCCGGCCGCGGCACCCCGTCCGTCAGCCCGGTGTCTTGGTGCGGTGGCTGAACTCCGTCTTGTGGTAGAAGGCGATGCGCTCCGTCTCCTCGATCTTCACCCGCTGACGCGCCCCGAGCAGATCCCGCCAGCCGATATAGCCAACCAGCGTCGCATCGGCGCGTGAGACCACCGCCATGTGCGCGACGTTCGCCTGCATCATGCGCTCGATCACCGCCTCCAGATATTCGTCGGGATAGACGAGGTCGGGCGGCTGACCGGCCAACAGGTCGGCCAGCGTCTCCTGCCGGCCTCGCCCGGCGCGCCGCCAGAGGATGATGGCCGGCGGATTGACGTTCCCGAGCACATGGCCGTCGGCGTCAAGCACGGGAAAGCTCGGGTGGCGCGCTTCCGGACCGGCCAGAAAGCGCGCCGCGTCGTGCAGCGTCATCGTCCCCGGCAGGCTCGTCACCTCCTTCGCCATGATATCCTTGACCTGCATCAGCGCGAACGGATCAACCCGATACTCGCGCGTCAGATGGTGGCCGCGACGGGCCACCTTCTCGGTCAGGATCGAGCGGCGCATCAGCAGAACCGTGACCAGATGAGCGGTCGCCGTGGCGGCGATCATCGGCAGCAGCACGTGGGTGTTGCCGGTCACTTCGACCGCGAAGAACGTCGCCGTCAGCGGCGAACGCATGGTGCCGCCCATGGTCGCCGACATCGCCAGCAGAGCCCAGAATCCGGGGCTCGCGTGCGGCAGGATCGGCACCAGCGCCGCCCCCATGCCG
>JBOHMK010000257.1:0-3147 GCA_050730115.1 Acetobacteraceae bacterium | reverse complement strand
CAGCAGCGCCTCAAGGACCTCAACTACTTCGGCAGTGTCGACATCACGACGCAACCGGGATCGACTCCGGACAGGGTGATCGTCAACACCGCCGTCACCGAGAAGTCGACCGGGGAGTTGACCCTGGGTGGTGGCTTTTCGACCGACATCGGCCCGCTCGTGAATGCCGGGTTGCGGGAGAACAACATCGTCGGCAGTGGCATCGATGCCGGCATCAACGGTCTGCTCGCCACGCGTGCGAGCCAGCTCGATGCCTCGATCACGGATCCCTATTTCCTCGGGCGCAACTTGCTGGCCGGCCTCGACGTCTTCATTCTGACCAACAACAACCAGACCATTTCATCATACAACGAGAACCGGGTCGGCTTCACGACTAGGCTCGGCTACAACTTCAACGACCACGTAAGTCAAGTCTGGACCTACTCACTGATCAATCGCGACGTCGTCAATGTCCCCAGCACCGCGAGCGCCTACATCATTGCCTCCGAGGGCAACTCGCTGCTGTCGCAGATTGGCCAGACCCTGACCTTTGACTGGCGCGACAGCCGGATCGATCCGACCAAGGGCTTCGTGGTCAGAGCAGGAACCGATTTCGCGGGCCTCGGCGGCGACGCCGACTTCGCCCGTCTCAGGCTCGACGGCTCCTATTACGTTCCGCTGACGGGAATGCTCGGGCAGGGGTGGGGAATCAGCATTTCCGCCGGCACCGGCTACCTTGTTCCGATCGACCATCCGCCCTCGATCATCGATAATTTCTTCCTCGGCGGGGCCAACCTGCGCGGCTTCGCCGACGGCGGCGTCGGCCCGCACGACGCCATCACCGGAGACAGCCTGGGCGGCCGCTTTGTCTGGACGCAATCGACCGAGCTCCGCTTTCCGCTGCCCGTCAACCCGGATCTCGGCCTCTCCGGGCGCCTGTTCGTGGATATGGGTTCGGACTACGGCATCAAGGCAGATCACGGGCCGGTAGTCGATTTCGCGCAACCGCGCGTCGGCACCGGGATCGGCTTCTCCTGGGCTTCGCCGTTTGGCCTCCTGAGCTTCGATTTCGGCTATGCGGCGGTGAAGAAGCCGTTCGACCAGACCCAGGTTTTCCGCTTCGGATTCGGAACGAGGTTCTAGTGCGTATCCTCACTTTGGCGTTGGCCGCGCTGGTCGCGGCGATCCTTCTCCGGCCCGGGGTGCTGTTCGCACAGTCCGCGCCGAGCCAAGGCCCGGGCTGGTTCATTCCCGGCCCGCCACATCACGCCGCGCCGGCCCCGACGGCACATCCGGCACCGGCACCGGCGCCGCAGCCCGCTCCGGCGGCGCTACCGGCACTGCCCCCCGTCCCGCAATTGCCGGCGCTCCCGAAGAGCCCCGCACCGCCGCCGGCGGTGATGGGTGTGTTGAGCGTGCCGGACGTCTATCGCCAATCTACCGCCGTCCAGGCCATGCAGAAGATCATCACCGAGCGGCGCAACGCGCTTAGCCAGGATGCGATCAAGGAGCAGTCGGTATGGCGAACGATGCAGACCAAGCTTGCCGATCAACGGGCGAAGCTGACACCGGCCGAGATCCGCAGTCAAGAAACCGCGCTGCAAAACCGCATCACCAACGCGCAAAGGGATTTCGCCGGCCGCAACCAGCAGATCGAGGAGGCCGCGCAATACGCCCTCGGCGAAGTCAACCGCATCCTGGTTGCGGTGATCCGCCAGGTGGCCGAAAGCCGCGGCATGAACCTCGTTCTGCATCGCGAGCAAGTTGCCCTCAACATGAACGCCTATGACATTACCGACGAGGTCGCCAAGCAGTTGAACAAGATCCTGCCGCACGTCACCGTTCCGCCGGACAGCGCGATGCCGATCCGCCCGAACCCGGAACAAGCCGTATCGGGCCTCGCTCCCGAGACGGCGGCGGCGCCTGCCGGACCGTTGCCCTTGCCGCCCGCCCTGCCGGCCGGCGGCCCGCCGAAACCCTGAAGGATGCCCGATCGGGTTGTGGTCGCGGGCGACCCGCGCTTCTACGCCGCAACCGGCCCACATCGCCTGACCGCGATTGCAGCCGCGGCCGGAGCGACGCCTGGGGCGGTAGACAGGCTGCTCTCGGGGGTGGCCCCGTTGCAGACGGCGCGCCCGGACCAGGTGAGCTTCCTCGACGATCGCCGCTACCTCGCGGCGCTCGCCTCGAGCAAAGCGGGCGCGGTGATCCTGCGCCCCGAATTCGCCGACCGTGTTCCCGAGGGCACCGTCGCCATCCCGGTCGCCGAGCCCTATCGAGCCTGGGCCCGCGTCGCTGCCCTCTTTCACCCGCCGCTGCCGCAGCAGCCGGGGATCCATGAGACCGCGATCGTCGCCGCCAACGCCCTGATCGACCCGACCGCCGAGATCGGCCCGCTCGTCGTCGTTGGCCCGGGGGCCGAGATCGGGCCGGGCGCCCGGGTCGGGCCCGGCGCGGTGATCGGGCCAGGGGTCATCGTCGCTGCCGGCTGCCGGATCGGCGCTCACGTGAGCCTCAGCCATGCTGAGCTCGGCGCGCGAGTCACCCTCCACCCCGGGGTTCGGGTCGGTCAGGACGGATTCGGATTCGCCCTGACCGATACCGGCTTCGAAAGCGTCCCCCAACTCGGCCGCGTCATCATCGAGCACGACGCCGAGATCGGTGCCAATTGCACAATCGACCGCGGCACCTTGCAGGACACGGTCATCGGCGCCGGAACGCGGCTCGACAACCTCGTCCATATCGGGCACAACGTGCGCCTCGGCCGGCTCTGCGTCATCGTCGCGCAGGTAGGCATCTCCGGTTCGACCGTCATCGAAGACTTCGTTATGATCGGGGGACAGGCCGGCCTCCTCGGGCACCTGCACATCGGCCGGAAGGCGCGCATCGGGGCTCAGGCCGGGGTGATGGCCGATGTCCCGGCGGGTGCAGATGTCGTCGGCAGCCCGGCCGAGCCGAAACGGAGGTTCTTGCGCCAGGTCGCGCTCCTCAGGCGGCTCGCGAAAGGCAAAGAGGCCGGCCGCCGGCCGGGCGGCAGCAACGGTGCGTGAGGGCGTGATTGGTCGTGAGGGTCATCGACCACCAGAACGATCGTGGCACTAGCGGGGCCGCGATTGGCTTCGCCTTCGGGATCGTGCGCTTTCTGATCATGCTTACGGATCGCTAACG
>JBOHMK010000256.1:0-1795 GCA_050730115.1 Acetobacteraceae bacterium | reverse complement strand
CCACGAGATGCGGGCGAGGGATGGCTTGACCTGGCTGCCGACGCTGGTCGGGAAGCCCATCCAGTGCCCGTTCACCTTGCCGAGATAGGTGTCCATGGGATCGATCGGGCCGTACTGCTTGATCAGGCCTTCGACCACGTCGTCGATCGGTTCGAGGTGCTGGTGGTACTGCTGCACACCCCAGGCCTGGAAGACCATCACGTCGTGGCCGGTGCCGGCGAGTGACTCGGCGGCCTCGGCGAGCAGCATCTTGTCGTTCGCGGTACCGGCGCTCAAGAGATCGAGTGAGACGTCGACCTTGTTCTTTGCCCCCCATTCGGCGAGCAGTTTCTGCATGGTCGGGTTGGCCGCCGGCACCCAGTGATCCCAGAAGGCGAGCTTCAGCGTTCCTGCGGCATGTGCGGTCTGCATGTGCACGAGCGGCAGCGCGGCGGCGGCGGCACCGAGCTTGATCGCATTGCGCCGCGAGATGCGGGTGGTGGGTTGAGTGGGGTCTTTCATCGTCTATCCTCCCGTTGGGTTCCGGCGACGCCGGGTCATCTGGTCACGCATCTTCTTCCCGGCTTCTGGTGCCTGGATGCACGAACCCCTTTAGGGGGCACACAGCTGCGCCTCACCGGGCTGCCGCGGGACCTGCCTGCTCGTTTAATCGCTCTCTCAAGTGCGGGCAATCAGAACTTGGTGACCTGGAGACACGGCAGCGTGCGAGCGACGACAGTGTGGCGCAGTGCAGCAACCGTTTACCGGCAAACCGAGGAGTGCGATTCGTTGCAGATCTGGCGCGGAGGGGCTTTGCGAGGCGCCTCCGGCAGTGTCGTGCCCCCTGGTTTGGCAGGAGGCGCGGCTTATCGGCTGGCCCTCTCCGGCGCGGGCTCGGTCGCGCGGGTCTCGTTCGGGGGCTTGCCCGCGACGGTTGCAGGGACCGATGCCCAATGCTTGGGCGCCTCGCCCTCGTCGAGCGCGGTTATGCAACCTTGGAGGTTGGCAAAGGCCTGCCTCATAGGTTAAATATCAAGGGGTCGCGGCAGGATGGCGGGTCCGGTATCGTGGCCGCCCATCGGCCAACCGATCGGCCAGGGAGAGCGGAGGCGTGCTGCACGAGCGCAAATCCAGGCTGAAGGAAGGGCGGACCGCACTCTCGTCTTCCGAACCCGAGCTCGGTCCGCTGCGCGGTCGGGTGGGCCGGGTGGGCGCGGAGTTGCGTGCCGCCCGGATGCAATATGGCTGGGAGCTGGAGGCGGTGGCAGCTGCCTTGCGGATCCGCGCAGCGTATCTGCAAGCGCTCGAGGCCGGCCGGATCGCCGATTTGCCGGGCAACGCCTATGCGCTCGGGTTCCTCAGGACTTACGCGACCGCGCTCGGGCTCGACGCCGATGAGATGAGCCGGCGCTTCCGGGCTGAGGTTGCAGAGGTCAACGCCAAGACCGAGCTCACTTTTCCCGCTCCGGTGCCGGAGCGTGGCGTGCCCGCCGGCGCAGTGATCGTGCTCGGGGTGGTGCTGGCGATCGGCGCTTATGTCGGCTGGTACCGCCTGACCGAGCATGGCGCGCCAGCGGCTCAGGTGCCGCCGGTGCCGCCGATGCTGGCGCATCTTGCCGAACCCACGGTGCTGGCCCCGAAGCCTGTCCCGGCGCCGGCGGCACAACCGGCGACGCCGGCGGCACAACCGGCTGCCGCGGCTGATGTCACTTTCGCGGCCACTCCGGTCGTGACCCCGCGTGCGCCGGGAGCGGACGCACCGGCTACTGTGCCTCAGGCAACCATGCCGGCAATAGCACCGGCCGCACCCATGCCG
>JBOHMK010000255.1:0-10846 GCA_050730115.1 Acetobacteraceae bacterium | reverse complement strand
TGGCCCGCGATCGCCAGTACCCGCGCATCCGCCGGGTTGAGGCGCACCGCCCGCTCCGCCAGTGTTCCGGCGCGGGCCGCGGCCCCGATCGCGTCGGGCGCCCAGCCCTGACCAACCTGGAACAGGTGCCAGAGGGCAGCCCAGGCATGGGCTTCGGCGTTGGCCGGGTCGCGCGCCTGGGCCAGGGCCAACCGCCGGCCGGCCTCGTGGAAGGAACTCCGCTCCAGGCGCAGCATCACCGGCACGGCGCCCAACAGCAACTCCGCTGCCGGCTGCTCGGCACCATGTCCCGGCGCCGTCCGCCGCGCCTCAATCAACCAGATGAGACTATCGAGTTCGGCGGCAGTGCCGGCGGCGATCTCATCCTGCAAGGCCAACGGATCATCCGCTTCGTCATCGAAGCGGCGGGTCCAGACCACATGGCCGCCGGCGCGAAGGTCTACCAGGCGCAGCAGAACTCTGAGTTGCCGGCTGCGACGCTGCAACGTGCCCTCGATCAGGAGATCGATCGCGGGCCGGAGGCGGCCGCCACGCTCTTCGCGCGGATGCTGAGCGTCGCGGTACTGCGGCGGAGGCGCCAGCACGACAAGCCCGCCGAGCCGCGCCAACGCATTGGTGATCTCTTCGGCGATCGCGATTCCAAGCTCGCCATCAACACTGCCGATCGGCTGCAGCGGCAAGACCGCGATCCGCGGCCGAGTGGCACCGCCGACGGAACGTCCTGCCCCGGCGCAGGCGCCCGGCTCGAGGCCGGTCCGGCACAGTTCGGCCAGCAGTGCGTCGGTCTCCGCCGACGGGGTCGCATCGCGCGCCGAAGCAAGCGCACTCCGGCACCGCTCATAGGCCTCGATCGCCATGCCGCGCTCGCCGCGCGCCGTATAAGCCCGCATCAGCGCGCGCCAGGCGCCCTCGTGCGCACGGTCGATGGCAAGCAGTTGGCGGGCCGCGGCAATCGTCGCACCCGGATCCACCTGCGCACCCAGCCGCAACTCGGCAAGTCCGCGCACATGATCGCCAAGGCGCTCGCGCTCCGCTCTGAGCCAGGCATCGAACACCGGATCCACGCCATCGAGACTCTCGAGCAGCGTCCCCCTCATCAGCGAGAGCGAAACTTCATCGGCCGCGCTCGCCTCGTTGAGCTCACCGACGTCGGTCCAGACCAATTCCGACCACAACGCGAGATGGTCCCGGGTGACGTGCAGAATGTCGACACCGAGCGGCTCCAGCGCCTCGGTCAGCCGATGGATTTCCTGGCGCAAAGAGGCCCGCGCCTGCAGCTCTGGCCGCCGACCCCAGAGGAGATCGGCGAGTCTTGCCCGTGAGACCGGGCGCGGCGCAGCCAAGGCAACCACTGCGAGCAGCGCCCTGGTCTTGCGGCCGGGCGGAAGAACGGAAACGCCGGCGGCATTCGTGGCCTCCATGGTGCCGATCAGGCGCAGTCTGAGCACCGGCGCACGCTCCGTTCCACCGGGTCTCGCCGGCGCGTCCGAGTGCGGGAGACTCGCAACTTCCATGCCACCATTGAGCCTTAATTCGGTTGCGACGGCAAGACGCTCCGCTACGTATGCGTGTAGTCCATGATCAGATGCTCGCCTCATGGAAGATCGGTCTGACGTCGCCCTTCCAGGGGCCATGAAAGCGGCCGAGCCAGCGCTCGGCCGCGGTCAACTCACCGGCTGCGATCGCCTCGATCGGCGCGAGATAGCTCTGTTCATCCTCGCCCTCGGCGTTCCGCAGACCGCGCCGCGCCAGCCCCTCTTTGGCGATCGCAATCACCTCGCGGGCGAGATCGCGCAAGCTGCCGCCCTGCCATTTCGTTCCGAGAGCGGTCTTTGGTACCTGGTCCCTGAGTGCTGCGAACTCCTGCCAGGGATAACGCGCGATCACGTCATGCGCCGCGTCGAGTGCGACATCGTCATAAAAAAGCCCGACCCAGAGAGCGGATTGCGCAAGCATCATCTCGGCGCTGCCGGCGTCGGCGCCACGCATCTCGAGATAACGCTTCAGTCGCACATCCGTGAACACGGTTGTCACGTGATCGGCGAAATCGCCAATAGTTGCTATTTCGTTACCAGCTTCGGTAAGCCGGCCTGCCATGAAGTCGCGAAAGCTCCGTCCGGCGAGATTGCGGTAAGTGCCGCCGCGGCGGATGAAATACATCGGCACGTCGAGTGTCCATTCGACATAGCGGGCGAAGCCGAAGTCCGGCTCGAAGGCCACCGCCGGAATCCCGGTGCGGTCCGGATCGGTGTCCCGCCACACCTCGGCGCGCGTCGAAAGGAAGCCGCTCGGCCGACCTTCACGAAAAGGTGAATTCGTGAACAGCGCAGTCGCCAGCGGCTGCAGGCAGAGAGCCACCCGGAACTTCCGCACCATATCCGCTTCCGAGGCGTAGTCGAGATTGGCCTGAACCGTGCAGGTCCGGAGCATCATATCGAGGCCAAGCCGTCCCACCTTCGGCATATAGGCGCCCATGATCCCGTAGCGGCTCTTCGGCATCCAGGGCATCTGCTGCCGGGTTGCCAGCGGCTGGAAGCCGAGCGGTGCGAAGCCGAGGCCAAGCCGGCCCGCAATCCGGCGAAGCTCGTCAAAATGCTGCGCCAGCTCCTGTTTCGTCTGGTGCAGCGAGAGCAGCGGTGCGCCCGACAATTCCAACTGTCCGCCGGGCTCGAGTGAGATCGCCCAGTTGCCGCGTGCAAGGCCGATCGGCTGGCCGCGATCGAGGATCGGCTCGCCGCCGCTGGCAGCCAATCCATCGATCACCGCCCGGATGCCATCCGGGGCATAGGGTGGGGGGACATAATCGCTCAGGCGGAAGCCGAACTTTTCATGCTCGGTGCCGATCCGGAATTCCGACCGCGGCTTACAGCCGGCGGCGAAATACGCCGCCAGGTCGGCGGTCGAGGTGATCGGCGTGGCATCGTCTGCGCCAGGGTTGGACATCTTGTTCCCGAATGCGGCTCGCGGTCAGGTGGAGCTGCCGGCCGCGGCTGCGAGCAGAGCTACTCCGGCGATAGCGGCGGTTTCCGCGCGCAGGATGCGCGGGCCGAGTGAGGCCGGCCGAACAAACGGAGTCCGTATCAAGAGGTCAAGCTCCCCCTCCGTAAGGCCGCCCTCCGGGCCGATCAGAAGTCCCGCCCCTGCGCTGCCGCGCGGCGGCGGCAGCGGCCGGCGAGCGATCGCCGCGTTGAGCGGCCGCGCGGCCGGCCAAGTTGCAATCAGGGCGGCGAGCGAGGGAGCGCGGAGGACGATCTCCGGACAGGTGAGCCGCTCACTCTGCTCGGCGGCCTCCCTGGCAATCGCCGCCAGCCGCGAAAGGTTCGACACCCCCCCGACCGAACGCTCGGCCCGATAGGGCAGCAGCCGCTCGACCCCGAGCTCGGTCGCTTTCTGGACCAGGATCTCGCTCGCTCCGCGCTTGAGTTCGGCGAAGGCGAGCCACGGGCCGGGCTCGGGTCGCTGCGCGCAGAGCCGCTCCTCGACCGTGGCCCGCCCGCCGCTCGGACCGAGCGCGGCCAGCCGCGCCCGCCAGGCGCCGTCGCGGCCGTTGCACAACACGAGTTCCGCCCCGATGCGGCGGCGCATCACCCGCCCGAGATAGTGCGCCTGGGCGCGATCGAGGAACGGTTGCGCGCCTCTCTCCAGCGGGTCGAAAACGAACAGGCGGATTGACCCCGGCATGATGCTGGCGAGAGTAGCAGCGATGGAGGTGCACACCGATATCGCCGCGGCTGGCTGGGTCGCCCGGCTGCCGGCGAGCTGGCAGCCCTATGCCCTGCTCGCGCGTCTCGATCGTCCGATCGGAGCCTGGCTGCTGTTTCTCCCGGGCCTCGGCGGCATCCTGCTGGCCGGAACGCCGCCGTGGGTGAGGTCGTTCAGGCTGATCCTGCTGTTCGCCGCCGGCGCGGTGGTGATGCGTGCCGCCGGCTGTATCGTCAATGACATGTGGGATCGTGATCTCGACAGAAGGGTGGCGCGCACCGCGGGCCGGCCGCTGGCCGCGGGGACACTTTCGATGCGGCAGGCCGCCCTGTTCCTGATGGTGCTGCTGGCGATCGGCCTCGTCATCCTGGTCTCCCTGGCGCCGCTGGCGCAACTGCTCGGCATCGCGTCGCTGGCGCTGGTCGCCCTCTATCCGCTTGCCAAGCGGGTGACGTGGTGGCCACAGGTCATGCTCGGCCTCACTTTCGGCTGGGGAGCCCCGATGGGCTACGCGGCCGCCGCCAACCGTCTCGATTGGGCGGCGGCCGCGTTCTATGCCGCGATGATCGTCTGGATCCTCGGATATGACACGATCTATGCGCATCAGGACCGGGAGGACGACGCGCTGATCGGCGTCAAGTCGACGGCGCGCCTGTTCGGCCGAGAGACCCGCTCGTTCCTCGCCGCCTGCTACGCGGCGACGGTCGTTTTGCTTGCCATCGCCGGAACCTTGGCGGGACTCTCGGCGTGGTATCTGGTGGCACTTCTGCTGCCGGCGGCGCTGCTGGCGCGGCAGGTGGCGAGGCTCGAGATCGACGATCCGGCGCGCTGCCTCGCGCTCTTCAAGGCCAATCGGGGGGTCGGGCTTGCGGTCGCGCTGGCAGTGCTGCTCGGCTGGCTGTGACCCCTCTCTGGCTCCTTGTTTTCAGCGGCCTGCGGATCCCCTCCATTCGCTGCGGAATGCAGCGAACTTCGGGGGCAGGACCTCAGCGGTTCATCAGTATCGGCAGCTCTGCGTGCTCGAGCATGTGTCGGGTAACGCCACCCAGGATGAGCTGGCGCAGCCGGGAGTGGGAATAGGCGCCCATGGTGAGGAGGTCGGCCTCGAACTCCCGAGCCGCCGCCAGAATCCCGGCCCCGACCACCCCGCCGATCGGCTGGATGGTGCCGAGTTCGGTGCTGATCCCGTGCAGGGAGAGGTACGGCACCAGCTCCTCCGCGGCCGGACCGCGCCGCTGATAGCCCTCCGAGGAAAGGATGCGCACGGCTTCCGCCCGCTCGAGCCAGGGCAACGCCGCGGTGACCGCCGAAGCAGACTCGGCCGTGCCGTTCCAGGCCAGGCAGATGCGCCGCCCGATATGGGCAGGCCTGGTCCCGGGCGCGAGCAGCACCGGGCGGCCGGAATCAAACAGCACGGCGTGCAGGGCGTCGGCCGAGGCGGCATCTCCGCCGGTCTCGGGATGGGCGATCACGGTGAGGTCCGCGAGCCGCGCCCGCTGCGCCACCACGTCTTCTTCCCGGCCGATCGCCGAGGCGAAGCTCGCCGTGGCGCGGTTCTGGCTGGCGCCCGGCTCATAAGTTGCAACGCCGTCCGCCGCCACGGCGTTGTCGAACAGCAGCTTGAGGAGAGCAGCGCGCTCCGCGCTTTCCTTCTCCGTCGCCGCCATCATCTCCTCGATCATGGCTCCCGAAAGCCCTTCCCCGGCCAGGGGTGCGACATCCCGGGAATCGACGCGGACGTGCAGCGCCAGAAGATGGGCGTTCCAGATCCGCGCCACGAGGAGACCGGTGGCGAGGGCCGCTTCGCCGGCCGAACTGCTCGCCAGCGGCACCAGGATCATGCGGATCGACATCACCGCCTCCTTCTGTCTCTCTCCGCCCCCCCAAGGGCTCAGGTCCGGCTCAGGTTCGGCTTGTGCGGCGTCAGGCTACCACGCCCCGGCGGAACGATGCTTACGCGCGGTGGCGGCTGACGACGTTGCCCGAGATCAAGGATAGAGCATGCCGGTATGCCAGCCCGCGCCATCGCGGACAAAGATCCGCCGCTCGTGCAGCCGGAACGGCTGCTCCTGCCAGAACTCGAAGCGGCTCGGAGTAAGCCGGAAGCCCGACCAGAACGGCGGGCGCGGCACGGGCTCGGACGGATAGCGGGCCTCGAAGGCGGCCACCCGTGCCTCCAGCTCCGCCCGCGCCGCAAGCGGCCGCGACTGGTCGGAGGCCCAGGCACCGATCCGTGACATGCGGGGGCGCGATGCATAGTACTCATCGGCCTCGTCCGGGCTGACCGGGCTGGTCGTGCCCTCGATCCGGATCTGCCGCGAGAGAGACTTCCAGTAGAACAGCAGCGCCGCCTGCGGATTGAGAGCGAGTTCCGCACCCTTGCGGCTTTGCAGATTGGTATAGAAGACGAACCCCCGTTGGTCCCAGCCCTTGAGCAGCACCATGCGGGCCGAGGGCGCGCCATCTTGCGAGCAGGTGGCAAGCGTCATCGCGTTCGGGTCCCTGGGCTCGCTCCGCCCGGCGGCGGCGAACCATTCCTCGAACAAGGCGAAGGGCTGACTGGTCTCGGCCACCACCTGGGACATTGCGGAAATCTCCTTTCTGCCCGGCGCAATAAAACGGAAACGCGGGTCGAGGAAACCCTGCCCCTTGCCGCATCGCCCGGAACGGCGGCAGAAGGACTGTCATGTCGGAAGCCTCCGCATCTGCGCCGGCGCGGGGCCGGCTCCTGGCCGGGCGGCGGGGCCTCATTCTCGGCCTCGCCAACGAGCGCTCGCTCGCCTGGGGCGTCGCCGCTGCCTGTGCGGCCCAAGGGGCGGAGCTTGCCTTCACCTTCCAGGGCGAGGCGCTCGGCAGGCGCGTTCGCCCGCTGGCAGCGAGCCTCGGCTCCGAGCTTGTGCTGCCGTGTGACGTCGCCGAGCCGGACAGCATCGAGCGCGCCTTCACCGCTCTCGCCGGGCACTGGCAGCAGCTCGACTTCCTGGTGCACGCGATCGGCTTTGCCGACAAAGCGTATCTGCGCGGACGCTATCTCGACACCCCGCGGGAGGCCTTCCTCCAGGCGCTCGACATCTCCTGCTACTCGTTCGTAGCCCTGGCGCAGCGGGCGGTGCCGATGATGCGACCCGGGAGCGCGCTGCTCACGCTCAGCTATCTCGGCGCGGAACGGGTGATGCCGCATTACAACGTGATGGGTGTGGCGAAGGCAGCGCTCGAGGCATCGGTCAGGTATCTCGCGGCCGACCTCGGGGAGGCCCGGATCCGCGTCAACGCGATCAGCGCCGGGCCGATCAAGACTCTGGCCGCCTCCGGCATCGGCGACTTCCGCTACATTCTGCGCTGGAACCAGTTGAACAGCCCGCTCGAGCGCAACGTGACGATCGAGGAGGTGGGCGGGGCCGCGCTTTATCTGCTCTCCCCTCTGGCCTCCGGCGTGACCGGCGAGGTGCATCACGTCGATTGCGGCTATCACATCGTCGGCATGAAAAATCCGAACGCTCCCGATATCGCGGTCGCGACGGATACGTCCACCTGACACCGCCCCTCTGACCCTGCCCCTCTGACACCGCCCCTCTGGCCCCACCCCTCTGGCCCCGACATGTCCCACAACAGCTTCGGCCATCTCTTTCGCGTCACTACCTGGGGCGAGAGCCATGGGCCCGCGATCGGTTGCGTGGTCGATGGCTGCCCGCCGCGCCTGCCGCTCGTCGAGTCCGACATCCAGCCCTGGCTCGATCGTCGCCGGCCAGGTCATTCGCGCTTCACCAGCCAGCGGGCGGAACCGGATCAGGTGCGCATCCTGTCGGGCGTCTTCGAAGGCCGAACCACCGGCACGCCGATCTCCCTGCTGATCGAGAATGTCGATCAACGGTCGAAGGATTATTCGGAGATTGCCGAACGGTTCCGGCCGGGCCATGCTGATCTGACCTATTGGTTGAAATACGGCATCCGCGATTATCGCGGCGGCGGTCGCGCCTCCGCGCGCGAGACGGCGGCCCGGGTCGCGGCCGGCGCGATCGCCCGCTGCGTTCTCGGGGAAGGTGTGCGGATCCGCGGTGCGCTGATCCAGATCGGCCCGCACCCGATCGACCGCACCCGCTGGGACTGGAACGCGGTGGGGGAGAATCCCTTCTTCTGTCCCGATGCCGGGACGGTGGCGGTCTGGGAAGAATTTCTCCTGACGATCCGCAAGGCGGGATCATCGACCGGTGCGGTGATCGAAGTGGTGGCGGAGGGCGCCCCGCCGGGGCTTGGCGCGCCGGTGTACGGCAAGCTCGATGCAGATCTCGCAGCCGCCCTGATGGGAATCAACGCCGTTAAGGGCGTCGAGATCGGCGCCGGCTTCGCCGCCGCCACCTTGAGGGGCGAGGAGAGTTCGGACGAGATGCGCATGGCGGAAGGCGAGGTCCGCTTCCTCAGCAACCGCGCGGGCGGAATTCTCGGCGGTATCTCGACCGGCCAGCCGATCATTGCCCGGTTCGCGGTGAAACCGACCAGCTCGATTCTGATTCCCCGCCACTCGGTAGATCGCGACGGGAACGAGACGGATATTTCCACCACGGGCCGGCATGATCCCTGCGTCGGCATCCGCGCCGTGCCGGTCGGCGAGGCGATGATGGCGCTCGTGCTCGCCGATCATCTGCTGCGCCAGCGGGCGCAGAACCCCGATGCGCCCGAGCGCCCCCGCCTGCCCCGCAATTAGCGGTTTGCTGAAAAGCGGTGTCGCGGCTTCGGCCAGGACAAGACGCGGGACTCTGCCCCGCACGCGGCCATTGGCAAGCCTTTGGGATCCCTTCTCTTGAAGTTCGGGGGTCTGGAGCCTCAGGCCCCCCAAAGGTCCCATTGTGGGGGCAAGGGCGCGCCCTTGCCCAGGCTTTTCAGTAAACTCCTGGATCAGCACGGCGTCAGGCGAGCGCCGGTGGCCCCCGGGGCCGGAATGATCCAACCCACCACCCAACAGCGCGGTCACCCGACTTACACCGCCGAGGCCGGCAGAGCGGCACCGAAGGGACTGGTCTCGAGACTTGCCAGCACCGCCCAGGCGGTCGGTGCCAGAGCCGGGCGGCGGAAATACAAAAATGGCTTCGAGCCTGGCCCAGCGGTCGCAAGTCCGGTCTCGAGCGCAGGCGTGCTGCAAGCGTAAAGCAGGCCGCCGGCCGAGGTCTCGGCCGCGAGGGTTGCGGCAAATCGTTCCGCCAGCGCTTCGTTTCGTACAAGTCTCAATGCCAGAGTTGCGAACGCCGTGCCCTCGAGCCAGATGCCGGCAAAGCCGGCGCTGAAGCCGATGCCCGAAAGCGCACCCTGATGCTGGCCAAGGCGCGTCAGCACGAAACGGAGCGCCGGGCGGAGATGCGCCGGCATGCCGGCGGCAATCTGCGGCCAGAGATTCGCATCCGCAGCGGCGAGGAAGTTTCTTTGCCCGGCCGGAGTGAGCCCAGCCTCGAACCGGCCCTGCCGAGGATCCCACATGCTGCGCACGAAGGACAGTGCGTGCGCCGCCAGTGCATTGTCCCCGAGTTCTCGCAAGGCAACACCGATATCGAGGTTTTCCTCTGCACTGACGAAGCGGAGCGCGCTGCCACCGTCCCCGAGCAGCCCGCCCGCAAAACCGGCGGCGGCGCGCTGTCCCGCGAGCCACCCGGATGCCCGTGTCAGGGCCTCGGCGAAGTGGCTGGCGCCAGCCGCCCGGTCGAGCGCCTGCCAGAGCAGCATGGTCCAGGCGAGGACGCCGCTCGAGCTTCCCGTCTGATAGGAATCTTCGCGCCAGCGCCCCGCGCCGTCATCCCACCAGCCGGCAAGCTTCGGCGGATCGGTCATTCGTCCCGGCTGATAGGCGTTGCGCACCCGGCCGGAGAATCCCCGGCGGTCTCCTCGCTGCCCGATCCGGAGCGCCTCGCCGATATCGAATGCGAGTTCCCGCTCGCCGGCGGCGATCAGCGCGAGGCCGGCCAGCGCATTGTCGTAGGTGAAGGCAGCACGCGCCTGTACCCGATCGAACGCGCGCGCGGCCGCTCCCCGTCGCACGACATAGCTCGCAATCAGACCTGGCCCGCCGAGCCCTGCTGCGGCCGCGCGGATCGGCGTGATCCAGCGCCTCCCCCGTGCCGGCCAGGGGTCAGGCTTCTCCCCGGCACCCGCCAGAAACCCCGCCGCGCCCATCAGCGCGGCGCGGCGGCCGATCATTTGAGCGCGGCCGCCAGCGCCTCTGCGCTTCTGCCGTTGGCGATGGTCGCGGCGAGCCCGTTCCAATGCACCCCGCCGACACGGGCGAAGGCATGATTGGCGTTCGGATAGACGAAGCTCTTGATCTCCGGCCGGCCCTTGAGAGCAGCGACCAGTTTCGCGCGACCTTCGGCGGGAAAGAACTCGTCCTGATCGGCAATATGCACGACCAGCGGCTTCCTCACCCTCGCCAGCCCGGCGAGCAGGTTGTCGAGCGCGACCCCATAATAGGAGACGTTGACATCGGCATCGGATTGCTCGGCCATCATGAAGGCAAGCCGCCCACCGAGGCAGTAGCCCATGGTGCCGACCTTGCCATTGCTGCCTGGGAGCGTGCGGGCTGCGGCAACTGCCGCCTTCACGTCTTCAATGCCCTTCACCTGGTCGAACGTCTGAAAGAGCTCGAAGGCGCGCTTCCACTCGGCCTCGGTCTTGTCGGTGATTTGAATACCCGGCTCGATGCGCCAGAAGAGATCGGGACAGATCGCCGCATAGCCCTCGGCCGCCAACCCGTCGGCGATGGCACGCATCACCTCGTTGACGCCGAAGATCTCCTGGATGACCACGACCCCTGGGCCTTTGCCGCTCTTGGGCGTCGCGAGATATGCCGTGAAGCTGCCTCCGTCCGAGGCGCGGATCGTCACGTCGGTCATGACCTCCTCCCGATGTCTTTTAGGGTCGCCGCTACCTTAACGGCGGCGCCCGGGCTTGTCACCCGCCGCCCCGATACCGTGCGCCTTCGGTGTTGACGGTCGCGGGAAGCGAAGGCGAAACTTCCGGGTCTCGACATTGTCGGCGCACAAAGTTGCGGGTGCATCTTTCGTTCAGTCTTCCGGCGGATGGGGCCGGTCGCCGGATCGACGCTGGTCTTCGGTAAGACGGGCACTGGCACAGCAAGCAGGAGGAGCAGGATGGCAGCGCC
>JBOHMK010000254.1:0-3347 GCA_050730115.1 Acetobacteraceae bacterium | reverse complement strand
CCTTCGTCACCGAGGCGCCGGTGACGATCGTGATCCCCTGTTTTTCGAAGGCTTTGCGGGCAAAGGCGCTGATCTCGCTGTCCTCGACCGGCAGAATCCGATCGAGCACTTCCACCACCGTCACCTCGGCACCCATGTCGTGATAGAAGCTCGCAAACTCGATGCCGATCGCACCCGAGCCGATGACCAGCAGTGACTTCGGCATCTCCGGTGGCACCATCGCCTGCTTGTAGGTCCAGATCAGCTTGCCATCGGCCTCGATCCCCGGCAGCTCGCGCGCTCGCGCGCCGGTTGCAAGGATGATGTGCGGCGCGGTGATGGCGGGGAGTTCCTTGCCGTTTTTGGCAAGCGCCAGTGTGGCCTTGCCGGCAAGCCGGCCTTCCGCATCGAAGACGGCCACCTTGTTCTTCTTCAAAAGATGCCCCACTCCCGAAGAGAGCTGCTTCGCGACCGCGCGCGAACGCTTGACCACCTTTTCGATTTCGAACCGCGGATCGACGGCGGCAAAGCCGAATTCGCCGAGATGATGCAGGATGTGGTTGATCTCGCTCGTCCTGAGCAGCGCCTTGGTCGGGATGCAGCCCCAGTTGAGACAGATGCCGCCGAGATGCTCGCGCTCCACCAGTGCGGTCTTCATGCCGAGCTGGGCCGCACGGATCGCCGCTACATACCCGCCCGGTCCGCCGCCGAGCACGATCAGATCGAAAGAAGTTTCGGCCATCCTCTGCCTTTCCCTGAGCCGGTCCCTCAGCCTGCCAGCGCCGAAAGCGCCGGCCCGCTCACTCTCTGCACCGTCCAATCGGACATCGGCTCGGCGCCGAGGCCGGCATAGAACCTGAGCGCCGGTTCGTTCCAGTCAAGCACCGACCATTCCAGTCGCGCGCAGCCTTCCGCCTCGGCGAGCCGCGCCAGATGGCGGAAGATCGCCCGGCCGATGCCGCGCCCCCGATGCTCGGGTGCGACATAGAGATCTTCGAGATAGAGGCCGGGGCGCCCGGTGAAGGTGCTGAACGTATAGAACCAGAGTGCGAACCCGACCGGTTGATCCGCGACCTCGGCGATCAGCGCCCCCGCACGTGTCCGTTCGCCGAACAACGCCGCCTGCAGATCCGCCGCCGTCGCCCGGACCTCGTGGGCCAGGCGTTCATACTCGGCCAGCGCCCGGATCAGGTCGAGCAGGGTCTCCACATCAGCCGGCGAAGCCTGGCGCAGCGAAAAACCGGCGCTCACAGCATCAGGCTCAGCGGATCTTCGATGATCCCTTTGAAAGTCGAGAGCCAGCCCGAGCCAATGACGCCGTCGATCACCCGGTGATCGACCGAAAGCGTGCAAGTCATCTCGGTCGCGATGCCAACCGCACCATCGCGCACCACGGCGCGTTTCTCGCCCGCGCCGATGGCAAGGATCGCCGCCTGCGGCGGGTTGATCACGGCTGAGAATTCGCTGATGCCGAACATGCCGGGATTGGAGATCGAGAATCCTCCGCCCTGAAACTCCTCGAGTTTCAGCTTGCCGGCCTTGGCACGCTCGGCGAGATCCTTCATTTCGTTGCTGATGGCGGCGAGCCCTTTGCGGTCGGCCTGGCGGATGATCGGCGTGATCAGGCCGTCCGGGATCGCCACCGCAACACTGATATCGACCTCCTCGTATTCGACGATGCCCTCATCGGTATAGGTCGCGTTGACGCGCGGGTGGCGCACCAGCGCCAGCGCCGCAGCCTTGATGATGAGGTCGTTGACCGAAAGCTTGAATGCTCCCCGGCCCCCTTTGGGGCTGTCCTTGGCCGAGCGGGAATTGAGTTCGGCCCTGAGCTCTAGAGCCGCATCGAGCCCGACATCGACCGCAAGATAGAAATGCGGAATGGTCTGCTTGCTCTCGGTCAGGCGGCGCGCGATCACCCGGCGCATGGTGGTGTGTGGGATCAGCCGGTGCGGCACGCTGATCCCGGCTGCGGTCGGCACCGGCGCGGGAGGTGCGGGTGCCCTCACGCCCTCTTGAGCCGCCGCGGCGGGCGCCGGTGCGAATGCCGCCTGGGGCGCGCGAGCCCCCGGGGCAGCGAGCGCCGCCTCCACGTCAACCTTGACAATCCGCCCGTGCGGGCCGGTGCCCTTCAGCCCTTCAAGAGCAAGCCCGGCCTGCCCCGCCATCCGGCGCGCCAGCGGCGAGACGAAAATCCGGCCGCCGGCCTCGCCGCCTGCAGCGCCGTTCGGCTGCGCGCGAGGCGCGGGCGCTTTCCCCGGAGCAGGCACGGCGGGAGACGTGGGCGCCGCAGGCGCCTCAGTCGATGGTCCCACTGCCGGCGGGCGGGCAGATGCCGGCGCCGCGGACGCCTGCGGCTGAAGCGCCGCAGGAGGTGATGGCGGCGCAACCTTCGGGGGCGGGGCGGGCGCGCGCGGCGGCGCTTCGAGCTTTTCACCCTCTGCCAGCAGTACCGCGATCGGTGCGTTCACAGCAACGCCGGCCGTGCCGTCGGGAACGATGATCTTGCCGAGGATCCCCTCGTCCACCGCCTCCACTTCCATCGTCGCCTTGTCGGTTTCGATCTCGGCCAGCACGTCGCCGGCCTTCACCGCTTCGCCCTCTTTCTTGAGCCAGCGCGAGAGCGTTCCTTCCGTCATGGTCGGGCTGAGGGCCGGCATCAGGATGTTGGTGGACATCGCTTCCTCCCCGCCCCGTCAGAGCATCTTGCGCACTGCCTCGACAACCCATTCGGGCTGCGGCAGCGCGAGCTTCTCGAGATTGGCGGCGTACGGCAGCGGCACGTCGACGCCATGCACACGCACCGGCGGTGCGTCCAGCCAGTCGAAGGCATTCTCGATCACCTGCATGGCGATCTCGGCGCCGATCCCGGCGCAGGGCCACCCTTCCTCTATAGTAACGATATGGTTGGTGCGGCGGACGCTCGCCACCACGGTCGCGATATCGAGCGGACGGAGTGTGCGCAGATTGATCACCTCCGCCTCGATCCCCTCGCCGGCAAGTGCGTCGGCCGCTTCCATCGCCACCCCGACCATGATGCTGAAGGCAACGATCGTCACCCGATCACCGGGCCGCTCGATCTTCGCCTGGCCGAGCGGTAACACGAAGTCCTCGGCCGCGGGACAATCGAAGCTGTGGCCGTAGAGAATTTCGTTCTCGAGGAAGATCACCGGGTTCGGATCCCGAATCGCTGCCCGCAGCAGTCCCTTGGCATCCGCGGCCGACCAGGGTGCCGCCACCTTCAGCCCCGGCACATGCACGTACCATGAGGCGTAGCACTGGCTGTGCTGGGCGGCGACGCGGGCAGCAGCACCATTCGGGCCACGGAACACGATCGGGCACCCCATCTGGCCGCCGGACATATAGAG